>SOEU01000001.1:300000-439645 GCA_021646415.1 Candidatus Brocadia sp. | reverse complement strand
TTCCCACAAAATAACTCATATCTGCTCCTCCTTTCTTACCGTTTTCACCGTTTATTTCACGATGCCCTTATGATACAATTTGGCATCGAATTGTGAAGGAGCCTTCTATATGATTATCACATCTTAAATATTAAGTAATCGTCACTTCAAATTTGTTATCTTATCACGCAGGTTTTTAACCCGCGCGAGTCCTGTATTGATCTGGTTATATTCCACGGTAATTACCGCACCTGATAGGCCATAGGGAAACACCACAATATCATAACCGTTAGCTCCCTGCAGAGCACGCTGAAATCGCATAGGGTGGACGGAGGATATACAGAATTAGTAAAAAAAGTTCAATATTGCAGATTGAAGAAAAAAGTTTGGTATGGACAAGTACAAATAAGGAGGATGGGTCAAGCGGAGCAGACCATTAAAAATTTATTCCGAATTCATTTCTTTAGGGTTTGGTAGTATTCGACAAAAAAATGATAATGATGGGTTCGCCTTGCCCTTCGCAAACTCAGGACAGACTTAACCCATCCTACTTATCTGTTTTTCTGATTTGCCAAGGTAATATTCATTTTTTGCTCAGTTTACGAAGCGTTATAGAAATTCGATGTGATTTTTCATATCGCCTGATTCGAGCACTTGATAAATTAGGAGGAGTCCTCTTACTACTTTGCCAATCGGAGTACGTTGATGAGCATACACAATACCACTGTGTTCAAATCCCTTAGTGTTTAGGCGTAGAAAATCTCCATCTTGTGTAAATATGATTCTCCCTTCCTTGTTAGAAAGGCAAGATGCTCCTCATCTGTGGCACCCAACAATTAGTTTCCTTTGTGGTCAGAACATCTATACCACGAAGTCGCAATCCTTTTACAACTGCATTAGGGACATGCTCATCCGTGTAGAACCTAATCCTTTTGCTCATTCATTTTTTTCGTTAGTTTCGAGGGAATTCTCTGGCGTAGGGCATCAACAAAGCCTCGCTATCTTTTATAGATTTGTCAATTTCGGCTCTGTTGTCATAGTAGTAAGCTAAAGCAGCGTACACATCGGCTAATGTGAGGTCATATTCCGCAGCGATTTCATCGGCACTGCGTCCTAACAATTCGTGCCAAATCACAATGTCCTGTATCGTGATCCGATGTCCTGCTATTCTCGGTTTACCGCCAGCTATACCTTCGGTAATCTCAATATGCCCATTTAAAGTTTTAATACTCACCAAGTTACCTCTCCATTCTGAAAATCATTTGTTGATAAATACGTTATACATCAATAAATCTTACCATTTCAAAAAACGAATGCCAGAAAAATGTCTATATTTAACAATATATGATTTCGTAACAGTTCTGTTCACCGCAGAGAACGCCGAGACTACTAAGAACCGGAGTACGTTCATTGGTAACAAAGCTCATATCGTAGCTCGGTGTGGGTAACGTTGTGACGCTGACGTTACCGATAAACAAACCGGGCATCATGGCCGTAACCGTATGTCTTGCTTTTATTTTTTTCACGTTTTTCTCTGCGTCCCCGGCGATAGACAATCATCCAAGATCCCTATACATGATACCCGCGAAGGTCTCAGGTAAATTACAAATTCAAATATTAATGAGTTCTAATCGATCCTTAAATGTTTCCGAAACTCTTTGTCGAATCATGTGATGCGCACGCATGATGAGTTGGGGGTCTTGAGAAACGAGTTCAAAGGCATCATCACGGGCCCTTTTCAGTATGGGAAAATCCTTAATAAGATCGCTTATCTTAAGCTCCGGCAAACCATGCTGCCGCGTACCAAAGAATTCACCCGGCCCCCGTAATCTGAAGTCCATCTCTGCAATCTTAAATCCGTTGTTGGTCCTGGTCATAATTTTGAGCCGTTCGCTTGACACATAGCTCGTGGGATTACCGAAAAGCAGGCAATACGACTGTTCGTTTCCCCTGCCGATGCGTCCACGCAGTTGATGGAGTTGGGACAGTCCGAATCGCTCGGCATGTACAATAACCATAATGGTGGCATTGGGAATATCAATCCCCACCTCAATGATCACAGTAGAAACCAGTATATTATATTTCTTTTCCTTGAAGTCCATCATAACCTTGTCCTTTTCAGCAGGCTTCATCTGGCCGTGGAGCAAGCCCACCCTGAGGGTTGGGAATACTTCCTGCTGCAATCTTCTTGCCTCTGTAACGGCAGATTTGAGATCAAAGTTCTCCGATTCTTCAACAAGGGGATAGACAATAAAAACCTGTCTCCCCTTTCCAATTTCAGCTTTTATAAAGGCATAGGCATCATTTTCCTTGTCTCTAGGTATCCAAAGGGTCTTAACAGGGGAACGACCGGGCGGCATTTCATCCAATAGCGAAATGTCCAGATCGCCAAACAAGGTAAGGGAAAGAGTCCGGGGAATTGGGGTCGCCGTCATGATAAGCACGTCGGGACAAAGCCCTTTCTTTTTTAACTTCAGACGTTGTACCACTCCAAATTTGTGCTGTTCGTCTATTACCACGAGGCCTAATCGCTTGAACTGAACGGTTTCTTCAATAAGGGCGTGTGTTCCAACAATCAGATCGATCTGCCCCGTTTTGATTTGATCAAGGTTGTCCTTTCTGTGCATGGAATTTGTATCCCCTGTCAACAATTGTATCCTGACGTGAGAGTGTTCCAGATATGTCTGAATGGTCTGGAAATGTTGCTTGGCCAGTATTTCGGTGGGTGCCATGAAGGCGACTTGGTAACCATTGGCAATGGCGGCAAGGATGGCATAAATCGCAACAACCGTCTTACCTGAACCAACATCACCCTGGAGCAATCGGTTCATGGGTTTACTGCTCCGCATATCCTCTTTAATTTCATTGATTACCCGCTCCTGGGCATTGGTCAAAGTAAAGGGTATGAGGTTGCGAATGTGGGTATCGACATTAGAACCTATCTTGAATGAAATTCCCGCCTCTTCTTTAATGCCACGTTTCCTCAGCGCCATGGCCAATTCGAGCATAAATAATTCATCGTAAACAAGTCTGTATCTTGCATTTTTCAAGTTCTCAAATGTCTCTGGGAAATGGATATTTCTTATAGCATTATGTATGAAGATTAGCTGGCTTTTCTTAACGATCTCTTTTGGCAGTATTTCATCAATATAACCGACAAAATGGTGCACTGCCTCTTTCATGATCTTTCGAAAGTGGGTCTGACTCATATGTTCAGTAAGCGGATATACAGGAATAATACTTCCTTCCTTTATATCAGCATCGTCACCCTGAATGATTTCGTATTCAGGATTTAATAGCTGCAGATATTTATATGCCCCCACCCTACCATGCAAAAAGATATTATCTCCGACATGAAATTTATTTGCAAGAAACGGCTGGTTAAACCAGGTTGCTGCAATCGTGCTTGTTTCATCACTAACAAAGACTTCCAGGATGCTTTTTCTACTTCGAGCCATTCTCGTTTGAACGCCAAGCACCTTGCCTTGAATCGTAATCTCTGCGCCTATTCTAGCTTCTGAAATTTTTTGTATCCGGGTATGATCTTTGTAATCTCTTGGAAAATAATAAAGCATGTCACGAATCGTATGTATTCCCAACTTTTCCAGGATTTCACTTCGTTTTGGTCCAACACCTTTCAGGTATTGAACTGATTGGCTTAATGCTGATTGTGAGGTTATCTTTGCTATAGTTTTAGTAACCAACATTTGAAAATTTTAAGTACTATGATAAATTTCCTTAACATTAAAAATAGACCGGTTGATTCAAATATAGGACGATGGTTATTATTTGTCAAATTGAATCTTTACTGGGAAAAAACCGTGCGATTTGTGCTATCCATTTTAATAAAACTATATCTGCAACAATAACTAAACTACACTCAAACCTCAGATACCTTTGCATCCGAGAAAATTAGGCCTTACTGTACCTTTTCCTTGCATTTTTATACTCATTAAGTACAATAGCAACTTCTCGGTCTAAATGGTTTGCTTTTCTCTTAAAAAGAAGCATCGACTCTTAAAGTACATTATATGACAACTATTCTTGCAATCGGACCTCATCCTGATGATGTAGAAGGCGGTATGGGGGGAAGTATTCTGAAATTAGTCACCCTGGGATATGATGTCCACATCCTTGACCTGACTAACGGAGAACCCACCCCGCATGGCAGTCCAGAAATTCGAAAAAAAGAATGGGAAAGGTCAACCGCATTGCTCGGTATAAAGAGCAGAACGGTGCTCGACCTGCCAAATCGCTACCTTATGGATGAGATAGAAGCCCGTAAAAAGGTTGCTGCCGTAATCCGAAAGATACGCCCACAGATAATCTTCCTCCCTTACTGGATTGATGCTCACCCCGACCACGTCCAAACAACACTGCTCGGTGAAGCCGCCCGATTCTATGCTAAACTGACGAAATCGGATATTCCCGGAGAGCCCTGTTATCCTTCACATATTTTTTATTACCTCTGTTCCCATTTTCGCGTACACGTCACACCCTCATTTATCCTGGATATCAGCAAGGAGTTTGAAAAGAAATTACAGATTGCAAAAGTTTATCAATCCCAGTTCGCCTACGATGACGCACGCTGGAAATATATTAATAGTTCGATCACCGCAAAGAATCAATATTACGGCAACTTGATACGCGCCGATTATGGGGAACCCTTTATGAGTCGCGAACAGGTTGGTTTAAAGGATATACGGGATATTGTTTGAACATGAGAGTTCATACAACCCTTCCACTTATTAAATAGACCAGTACCTTATAAATTTGCCAAAATTTACGATTTGCGGATTACAATTATTCTATTACAAAGCGAAGAAGAAAGGGTATTGCACGATTGTCTATGAACCGTTTCCCTATTGGAAAGTTTGATTATCAACTCCTGGAAAAACTCCTCAATTTAAATCCCATCAATGACCCGAGAATTATTGTAGGTCCAAGGATTGGTGAGGATGCAGCCGTCATCGACTTTGGGAAAAAATATCTTGTAGCCAAGACGGACCCCATTACCTTTACCACACATCGCATCGGCTGGTATGCCGTCAACGTAAATGCCAATGACATTGCCACGATGGGGGCAACTCCAAAGTGGTTTCTGGCAACACTATTGCTACCTGAAGGAAAGACGAATGCAAAACTGGCTACGCAAATTTTTAAGGACATTATTAAATCAACCCAAAAACTCAATATCACCCTGTGTGGCGGACATACCGAAATTTCTTATAAAATCGATCGACCCATTGTCGTTGGCCTTATGCTGGGTGAGGTCGAAAAGGATAAACTTGTGGTAAACGCAAATGCGAAACCAGGCGATGACCTTTTGCTCACAAAGGGTATTGCCATTGAAGGGACGGCCATTATTGCACGAGAAAAGGCAGCAGTAATACGAAAAAAGTTTGGTGACCAATTCCTTAAAAGGGCACAGGCATTCATCGACAAACCGGGATTGAGTGTCGTCTCAGATGCCTTGTTAGCCAATAGGGTAACCAGAATCCATGCCATGCACGATCCAACGGAAGGCGGACTGACCACCGGTATTCTGGAACTTGCAAAGGCATCAGGGACAGGAGTTGTCATTGATACAGAAAAAATCCCGTGTTATGAAGAAACAGAACAAATTTGCAAACTATTCAATATCCAGCCACTCGGTCTCATCGCATCGGGAGCTTTGTTGATTGCGCTCGATCCAAAGGATACAAAAGAAGTTATTGCCATCCTTGCAAAGAATGGTATAGTATGTACTCTGATCGGAAGACTTACCAAAAAAAACGAGGGATTAAACCTTTTAAAAAACGGTAAGCTTAAAAAAATGCAGACTTTCACGGTAGATGAGATCACAAAGGTTTTATAAGGAGGGAATAATATGCCCGATTACGGACCATACAAAAGACCGCAAGAAATACGTTTCGAGGATATCCCATGGGGATCGATAAAAAAATTTATACCGCCCATATTAGTTATCATCTTTGTCATTATTACAGGATATACGGCCTTTTATACGGTAAAGGCCAACGAAGAAGCTGTTATTCTAAGGTTTGGCCAATATAGAGAAACAGTCGGTTCCGGACTTCACACGAAGGTTCCCTATGGCATTGACAAGGTGCTCAAAGGGGAAGTCAAACGTATCTATAATGAAGAGTTCGGATTCAGGACTGAACAACGTGGCTTTTCCAGCATGATTGATTACGAATACCCCGATGCAAAAGAAGAGAAATTAATGCTCACCGGGGACCTCAACTGCGCTGAAGTGCATTGGGTTATCCGATACAAAATAAAGGCACTGGAAGAGTATTTTTTTAATGTAAGGGATGTCAGGGAAACCATTCGTGGTGTTTCACAGGCCGTCATGCGCACCTTAATCGGTGATCGCTCAATTGATGAGGTCTTGACCATTGGAAGGACGGAGATCGAGCAAAAGTCCAAGGAAGATATTCAAAAGATTTTAGATAGTTATAAATGTGGTATTGACATTCAGACTGTACTGCTTAAAGGAGTTGACCCACCAGAACCCGTAAAAGACGCCTTTAATGCGGTAAACCAGGCGATTCAAATAAGGGACAGAATCATTAATGATGCTGAAGGGCAGAAGAATAAAATACTGCCCGCTGCGGAGGGGAAAAAACAGCAGGTAATTAAAGAGGCTGAAGGATACCGAATCAGAAGGGTCAATGAGGCCACAGGAGATATCAAGGCATTCCTGGCTGTCTATGAAGAATACAAGAAAGCAGAGGATGTTACCAGGCGCAGGCTATTTTTAGAAACTATGTCAAAGGTTATCCCAAAATGTGAAAAGTTATACATCTTCGACAACGAGGTGAAAGGGTTTCTCCCCATCCTTGATCTCGCCGGGGAAGGAGTGAAAAAATGAAAAAGACGGTTATTATCATTACAATCATCTCTGTGGCTGCCGTATTAATATGTCTAAAGGCATCGTTATATGTTGTGGACGTACGGTTACAGGCTGTTATCACACAATTTGGGAAGCCTATTCGAACAGTTACAGAACCCGGACTTTATGGAAAAGTGCCTTTCATTCAGGAGGTCAGATATTTTGACAAGCGATTGCTGGATTGGATAGGAGAACCAAGCGATATCCTGACGAGAGACAAGGAAAATATCGGTGTAGGTACCTGGGCAAGATGGAAAATCATTGATCCACTAAGATTCTATACCTCTTTAGGAACAGAGGCGCGAGGTCAAGGGGTACTGGATGAGGTAATCGAATCGGCAGTCAAAAACGTGGTCAGTGCATATACCTTAAAGGAAGTCTTAAGAAATACTAATCGTAAGTTGGAATATACGACAAAGGAATTAGAAGAGGCGGAAGATATTAAAAAGGTATTGATCAAAATGGGCCGCGACAATATCGTTGAAGAAATCAGGAAAATGGCTGCACGCGCACTGGAAAGTCGTTATGGGATTGAGCTGGTGGATGTTCGGATAAAGTACATTAATTATGTGGAGGCCGTCATTCCCAAGATATACGATCGAATGCGCTCCGAACGTATCCGTATTGCCAACAAGTACGAATCAGAGGGACGGAAAGAAGAGGCCGAAATCCTGGGTTCCATGAAAAGGGAACTGGAACGTATAGAATCAGAAGGATATCGCACCGCAGAGGAAATCAAGGGGCAGGCAGATGCCGAGGCCGTGAAGATCTATGCCGAGGCATACGAAAAGGCGCCTGAATTTTATTCCTTTACAAAAACCCTGGAAACCTACGAATCGACCTTTAATAAACAAACCCATTTCATCCTTAGCACTGATGGAGAATACTTCAGGTATCTGAAGAGTTTCCAACACGAAGGCAAACCAGCGCAAGACTAATAGATGAAGTAATTAAGGCATTTACAGGTATATTGTCATTGCGAGCGGTAGAAAAGCAATCTTCAGCAGTACTCTATCATAGAAAGAGATGCTTCGTCACTCCGTACCTCGCAATGAATTTTGTACTGTATACCTTTTTTCTGAAACGATCTCATAGTTATCTATAAACCTAAAAGTTTAAGACACTGACGAAAATCATCGGGGATATCCGCTGTGACAGATATCGTCTTGTGGGTATAGGGATGGATAAAGGATATTTGATAAGCGTGGAGCATTTGTCTTCGGATTTGTCTTAATAGCGGGTGTTCGATAGGTTTGAGATCATATGCCGTTTCACCTATGACAGGGTGCCCCACAGAGGCGAGGTGTATCCTGATCTGATGCGTCCTGCCAGTCTCAATATTTACCTCCAGATAGGAGGCGTCTTTACCCTTCTTTAAGAGTCTTACATGTGTCACGGCCTTTTGTCCATGGATTGGGCTATCTCTGGTAAAGGTTTGTTTCCCTACACCACCCTTCACGATCACCCTGTAGACCTTTTTCATAAGATTTTTTTCAAATAATTCCTTCATACGCTCGAAGGCATCCTTATTCGTCGCAAAGATAACAGCACCAGAGGTATCTTTGTCGAGTCGATGAACAGCCTGAATATGGTTGTCTTTAAAGTACACCCTCAGGTTGCTTTCAAGACTTTCAGGACCATTTGTTACAATATCAGGAGGTTTTGAAATGACCAGATAATGGTCATCTTTATAGAGGATAGCATTTTTTTGAAATTTTTGGGATTTCACTTCTTTCGTAAGGATTTCAACCACGTCCCCCTTGTGTAGCTGGTAGGATGCAATCCAGATACGTCTCTTATTTACAAAAACCAATCGTTCATCCAGGAGTTGTTTCGCCTTTTTTTTGGATAAGGTTAGTTTCTGGGCAATAAAATGTAGCAGTGTGTGTATGTCATCTTCACGAGTAAATATAAATTTCTGCATTGCCCTGTTAGAAATCTGTGGAAAATCGCCGATTTACCATGAAGAGTTTGTAGTTTTTCTGGGTAATACGACCAGGGAGTCGATAATAATGCGAAACAATCGTAAAACAAAACTTCTCCGACGTACTCGCACTACAAAGAAACTATTACACCATTACGGTAAAATTATCTTTGCTACGGTTTCTCCGATATCGGCAGGGCTGTCAACCATAATAACATTCGTATTTTCAAGCGCAGCAATCTTTGAAATTGCTGTACCTTTGCCACCTGAGATAATAGCCCCGGCATGACCCATGCGTTTGCCCGGTGGCGCCGTTCTTCCTGCAATGAAACCAATGACTGGTTTTGTGATCTCTCGTTTTATTACCTCTGCGGCTTCCTCCTCCGCGCTTCCTCCAATCTCTCCTATCAATACAATTACTTGTGTTTCTTTGTCACCCTGGAACAATCTCAATATATCCACAAAATTGGTTCCCAGAATGGGGTCACCTCCAATACCCAGGCACGTGGATTGCCCTAAGCCTCTCTGAGTCAATTGCCAGACGGCTTCGTATGTGAGAGTTCCACTGCGTGAAACAACACCCACCTCACCTGGTTTATGGATATATCCGGGCATAATGCCTATCTTGCATGCACCAGGCGTAATAACCCCAGGGCAGTTGGGTCCGATAAGACGTGTCTTCCCATTTGAGAGATATCTTTTTACCTTGACCATGTCCAGTGCGGGTATACCTTCTGTGATGCAGATCACCAATTCAACACCTGCCTCAGCAGCCTCCATAATGGCATCTGCCGCAAACGGTGCAGGTACGTAAATGACAGAAGCATTTGCCCCCGTATTTCTTACTGCATCGACTACACTGTCAAAAATAGGAACGGCATGCTGTTTTGTGCCACCTTTGCCAGGGGTAACACCTGCGACAAGTTTGGTGCCATATTCCAGCATTCGTTTGGCGTGAAAACTTCCTGCATGACCGGTTATGCCCTGGCATATTACCTTCGTATCTTTATCTATTAATATACCCATTTTTATTTTGTATTCTTTTTTGATGCCGTCACTACCAGGCTTGCAGCTTCTTTCATATCTTTTGCAGAAAGGATACTTAAACCCGAATTGTCGAGTATTTTTCTTGCCAATTCAACATTAGTCCCCTCCAGCCGGACAACCAAAGGGATATGAATGCCTACTTCTTTGATAGCTTGAATGATACCGGACGCGATAATATCACACTTCATGATTCCCCCAAAGATATTAATCAAAACAGCCTTCACTTTGGGGTCGGATAAAATGATCTTGAATGCCTGTGTGACCTGTTCCAAAGACGCATCACCACCGACATCTAAAAAGTTGGCAGGTTCTCCACCATGGAGTTTGACAATATCCATTGTAGCCATGGCAAGGCCTGCACCGTTTACGAGGCATCCAATATTTCCATCAAGACTTATATAATTCAGCCTGTATTTCCTGGCTAATGCCTCAGCAGGAGAGATGTCTTGGTATGACATGAGTTGGTCGAATTCCGGGTGGCGATAAAGGGCATTATCGTCGATGTCCATCTTTGCATCGAGTGCATATACCTCATCATCTGTCGTCACAGCGAATGGATTGATTTCCAGTAATGAACAATCATTTTCTGTAAAGGCACGAAACAGATTCATGATAAGGTTATTCAGCTTTGTTGAAAGCGCCCCGGATATGTTTAATTGAGAAGCAATACGTCGCGCCTGGAATGGAGGTACACCAAAGAATATGTCAATTGGTTCTCTGATGATTTTGGCAGGTGTTCGTTTTGCAACCTCTTCGATTTCCACACCCCCTTCATCGCTGGCAATCAGCACAGGCTTACAAAGGGAACGGTCAATCGTTATAGCGAGGTACAATTCCTTTTTAATTGAAACGGCCTCTTCAACGAGAACATATTTAATTTCTGCGCCGCTTTGGTCAGTTTGCCTTGTTACGAGGTGTGTGCCGAGCATGCCTGTTACGCACGCTTGGGATTCTTCGGGGGTGTTAACAAATTGAATACCTCCGCTTTTCCCTCTGCCGCCGGCAAGGACCTGTGCCTTTACAACACAACGGTTGCAACCAATTTCCCGGAATATTGCTGATGCATCATTACCTTTTGATATGGCTTTACCACGAGGAATACAAACACCATATGTTTTGAGGATATTCTTTGCTTGAAACTCATATAACTTCAAAGGTATTATACGGTATTATTTTGTTTTAGCAGTTCCGGATTGTTGTAATTTATCTGATTTAATAAAATCCCGGAGATGGATACTCACCTGCTCTACCATTTCGTCATCAGAAATAGAGGTAATGCGTCCCTCGATGTATTGTTTATCCACCCATTCCTTTATCTTTAAGACGCCTTCGTGGCTTTTCGGAATTTGCTCGTTTCCTTTCAGTTCAAAAAAGATATTAATCCACTGTGCAATTCCCGCTATACCAGATTTGTCAGTTACGGAAACACCAATGGGTCTGTTTAAGAGTTTCTTGGTGTCAAAAATATTGTATATTTCTTCATTTTTCAGTAGCCCATCTGAATGGATACCTGCACGGGTGACATTGAATTCTGAGCCCACAAGGGGTTGTGTTGGAGAGATTGGATGCCCTATTTCAGTTCTGTAATAATCTGCAATTTCCGTGATCACTGTGGTATCAAATAGTTCATCGTCGCCTCGTAATGCCAGATATTCAACTACCAGAGCTTCTATCGGTGTATTTCCTGTACGTTCTCCCAATCCTAACAATGTACCATTAATTCCACTACATCCGTAAAGCCATGCGGTAGTGGCGTTGCTTACCGCCAGGTAAAAATCATTGTGACCATGCCATTCAAGGTATTCAGAAGGAACACCTGCAAAGTGGTTGAGTCCGTAAATAATACCAGGTACACTGCGCGGCAAAGCAGCACCTGGATAACTGACTCCCATCCCCATGGTATCACAGGCGCGGATCTTCACAGGAAGTTTGCTTTCTTTAGATAATTTCATTAGCTCCTTGGCAAAGGGTACGACGAAACCGTAAAAGTCGGACCTGGTAATGTCCTCGAAGTGACAGCGGGGAATAATACCCTCTTCCAACGCGGCTCGCACAATATCCAGATACATATCCATTGCCTGTTTCCTGGTTTTATTTAATTTTAAATAGATATGGTAATCTGATGACGAACATAAGATACCAGTTTCTTTAAGCCCCATTTCTTTAACCAATTTGAAGTCACTCTTAACAGCCCTGATCCATCCGGTAACCTCTGGATATTTATACCCACGTTCCATGCATTTCCTAACCGCTTCCTGATCTTTTGCATTGTACAGGAAAAACTCACACTGGCGAATAAGCCCCTTTTTACCGCCAAGTTTGTGAATCAGATCGAAAAGATCAATAATCTGTTTGACAGTATATGGCGGGCGGGATTGTTGCCCATCCCTGAAAGTTGTATCCGTGATCCATATCTCTTCGGGTGGGTTCATAGGATTGAGGCGATAATTGAATGGTATCTTTGGTATTTTGTCATAGGGGAAGACATCCCTAAAGAGATTAGGTTCTGTCGAATCCTGCAATTGGAAAATGTACTCTTCGGGTTCTAATGTGTTACGATGTTTATTAAATCGAAGCATCTTCAAATTCCCCTTTACTAGTTATTTTTAATATCAACGCGCAAAAAAACCAAATGAATAGATTAAATATTTCATTTTATATTCAATATTTTTACAAGTCAAGTGAAAAGATGCAAAATTTATAGCAGATTGACATTAGCAGGAAAAATTGGGATACTATTTAGATTCATTTTTGAGACCGAAAAGAGAAATTGATTACAATATTAATCTCAAATGGGAGGAGAATATGACATTAAATGCTGGTACTTATCGTATTACCGCCGACACTGGAAAAATATCTGTTTATACTTATAAAGAAGGGGTTCTGAGCGCAATAGCCCATGATCTGTTAATTGAGGTAACTAACTTCACGGTCAATCTTCATGTTTCAACTGATGCAATTCCTTCTTCGATGAGCGTCGAAGCACAAATCAAAGCAGATTCACTAAGGGTGGCATGTGCCATGAAAGATGGACAGTGCCAGTATGATATATTAAAAGAGAAAGATAAGGCAGATATTGAAGAAGCTACCTTCAAGGATGTGCTCCATGTTGCTAAATATCCCGCCATTAATTTCCGTTCTCATGATATTAAACAGACAAGTGAAGGAGACTACCACGTAAAAGGTGAATTAACGTTACATGGGGTTACTCGCCCTATAGAATTTGATGTAAAAACTGTTGTGGGGGATGCTTTGCAAGGGAAAGTAACTATATCCCAAAAAGACTACGGGATAAAACCTTACAAGGCTTTTTTAGGAACCCTAAAGGTTAAAAATGAAGTTGATGTTGTTTTTAATCTGTCCAAGCTAAACACGCGGGCATAAATCCTGGTATCTTTTCAAAATATTTTTTTGCCAATTTCTGCAAAAAACGAGTGTGAAATGAAACGTGTAAAATGCGAAATTAACCTTACGGTACGGTATATATCGTAAATTTTTCATTATACATTTTGCATTTTCCTCTTCCAACTCGTTTGGATCAGGATGTCGGGCAGTCTAAATTTTTTACCATATGATTATGAATTGTATTGGGAGGGCAGTTTAAAATATGGAACATTTAAAAAGTGAGTCCTCAATAGCAGTTTTTGACTCTGGGATTGGCAGTATTTCAATAATCAAAGAATTGAGACGTTATCTTCCTTGTGAAAATTACATTTATCTTGCTGATAAAAAACATTTCCCTTATGGTCAAAAAAAGCATGATGATTTACTCCATATTATTCAAAACACCATTGGATATCTTACTGAGCAATTTTGTCCTAAACTTATTGTAATTGCCTCCAATACACCGTCTATTCAGGTCCTTCATAAAATAAAAACGAGTGACACAAAAATATTTGGTGTATTTCCTCCGGTTTTAGAGGCAGTGGATTGTTCAAAAACAGGTCATATCGCTATTTTAGCTACCCGCAGTACTGTAGAAAGTCCGGAGTTAGAAGAGTATATAAAATCAAAAAAAATTCCACCGACTATAAAGATTACAAAATTTAATGCATCTCCAATGGTAGAACTGGTTGAATCGGGTTCTTTTTTGTTAGAGAAAGAAAAAAGTCGATTAATAATAGAAAGGGAGTTGAAACAATTGGCAGAAATTGATGCAGATATAGATACGATGACTCTCTCCAGTACTCACCTTCCATTCCTCAAGAACTACTTTTCCTCATTAAGACCTGACGTTTGTTTTATTGATCCTGCAGAAATAATTGCAAAAAAAGTCATGGTATATTTGAGAGAAAATAATATTGAAAAAAAGGGCGCTGGATACTTTCGGATCATCGTTTCCCAAGATAAAAAATTGTTTGAGTCTATTATAAAGAAATTGGGCATTGATGAAGAAGTGGCTGAAGTAAATTTTAATTTTTAAGGAGCTGTGCCTTTAGTGCGACATTGTATCTAAGTGCATCGTTTTTTTATCTCCATATCTGTATGACCTTATTCCCATTCAAAACAGCATACAGTTTGTTGAAGATTTATTGAACATCTTTTTCCCTCCACTCTTATTAAAAACGTACAGGTCTTCAAACGCACCTCTTTGTCGATTTACCATCTTCTCCCTGTTTTTATAACGATAAATTTGTTTCTTCACAGCAATTTTACCGCACGTTGGTTTTGTCCTTTTTAGATGCGGTCATCAAGAAGGGCAAAAAATCTTCCAAAAATAATTTTGTTTGAGCACGCAGAATCCCTGTTTTCCAAAAAGAAGATGGTTGTACTGTGTGAGATTGGATAAAGGCTTTTACTCCAAAGAATTGCACAGTCTCGTTTTTTACAGTGAAATATTTGCATTACTATACAAAAATCTTTTGCTCTTGTTGTTGACGTTTATATGAAGGGTTTATTTATGCAACTTATAAAAAAGAGAAGTCAAGCAAAAAATAGTTGTAATATATATTTACAGTAAATTATGGAGAACAATATTAACGGATAAAAAAATTCCAAAAACACTAATGCATAAAATAGGGTAATGCTTGAAGAGGTTTTTGGAGAGAAATATTTTCGTATAATTTTTGCCAAAACCGTATTTTGCGCAATATTTTCGTGAAATTGGAGTTTTTGGTTTTGATATTTTTTGTTATACGAACAATATAATTATTCTAAACTACGAAAACTAAATACTTAAGTATTGCTTGAAAAGTTATAGTCCTTTGTTGGCATTATTCTTGCGCTTTTGGGATGGCAGTCATACTTTCTGTATTAAGAAGGTAAAGCAGAAATATTTGCAATAATGTTAAGACCTTGAGAAAAAACATAGATAAAAGGAACATAAGGAATATAGGGAAGTGATTTTATACGGTAATATTTTTTTGAAAAATTGTAATGGGTGGAAAGGGGGAAGGGTTATTTCCAAGACACTGTAACAGTAGAGGAAATGTAAATTTTACGTATAAGTGATTTTTAATTATTTGGAGGGAAAGAATTATGGCCAAGTCTGTAGATGTATTTTATGATGAATTGGAAGCGGAGATTTTGAAGCATCCGGCAGTAAAAAATCATTCATATTTACAAAAATTCAGTAAAAAGGCAGATAAGAAGGCTGCTAAACTTTATGCTGAACAATATTATTGTTTCTCAAGGCATTTTTCTCGATATCTGGCCGGCGCCGTTGCAATATGCCCTGATGAAGCAGGGAGGGCGCCTTTAATTAAAAATTTGTTTGAAGAGTATGGTGGTAGATCTGAAGAACAGAAAGGCATGAATCCTGAGCTTACGCACCCCGCTCTTTTCCGCAGGTTTTTAAAAGCCGTAGGTGTTGATACCTCCAAAAAGGCATTAGACAACATTCAGATGTTGCCGGAAACGGAGTTATTTGTAGAGAAATATTTAAATATTCATTATATGAATTATGTTGAAGCGTTGGGAGCGCTGGGACCAGGAACAGAATTCATCGTTCCAACAATGTATGTTCCTATTCGTGATGGATTGAAACATGCCGGTTTAAGTGACGATGATGTTCTGTTTTTCTCCGCCCATATTGAATTGGATGTTGAGCATGCTGCGAATATAAGAAAATCATTAGAATTCTGCAGTCAGACAGATGAGGATCAGGCGAGGATTAGGAAGGGAGCTATGAGTTTTCTTAACACAAGGGGTGTATTGTGGAATGGTTTGGAGAGGGCAAGCAATTTTAGTTGATTTTGAAAATTGAGTAGGAATCGGTGTGCGTTCTGCGGTTCGGGTTTTCGTTATTGAGCATAAAGTTGCTAAATAGTTTAACAATAAATAATCATTCGTTATTTAAGTTTTAATGCCCGATAGTCGAATATGTAGACCTATGCATTTGACTCCCGTTACGGCAAATCATGTGGCTTAAGAGTATGTGACTTTATCATACATGTCCTCTGATAAACTTACCTCAAATAATGTTGCTTGCACCAAGCATTTGTAACATGGTTTTTCCACATGAACAGGCGATATATACGGCAATCCTCCTTACCAGTATATCTTCTATACAGTGCTTACGGGAGTCAGGTACATATCCCCGTGATAATAAAAATGACAGAACCCGTTTCCAAGCACAATTGTTTCACGAATATTTTATCTCGGAAAGCCGCCGGAACGGCAAATAGGGTTGACGAGCGATTGTCTGGTCAAGGGTGGTCCTATTCCGGAACAGTAAGTTCATAAAAAATAAAATGTGAGGTGATATGTATGTGGAACTATTTTTTGCGTAACTTCATGTCTGTACGGGGTTGTTTTTACATTGTAATGGCACTACAGATCGCTGTTTTCGTTTATGTCGTGGAATGGTCTATGCCTGGGTTATTTACTCATAGTCTCCAAGCTCAAACGAACGTGACAAATAAAAAACCCATGTCAGAGACTGGAAAATCCACCGAGAAAGGAGAACCTTTGTCAGGATTGCAGTCTCCAGTGCAAAATGAATCTGAAATGAGCCATGTATCGCTGCCAATAATTGATTGGAATGATCAACTCAAACTCTTCGAGCTGCCATCTGCTACACGGCAGCAACCTGAAAAAACACAAACAGCATTGGCATGGCTATTGATCCCGACGATTATTCTATTGGGTGTCATTTTTAGCTTATGGAGAGCCAGCATCATGAGCAATGCCGTGAAATATATATCAGAATTTCTGGGAACGTTTGCTCTGATTTTTGTTGGGGCGGGGTGTGTGTGCGCCGACTACTATTTAGTAAAATCCGGTTCTCAAGGATTTGGACTGCTTGGAATTGCTGTTGCATTCGGCTTTGTTGTGGTTGCTATTGCATATGCATTCGGTTATGTATCCGGTGCTCATATCAATCCCGCGGTTACAATCTCCATGGTTGTTTCAAGCAGGATGGATGCGAAAACGGGATTCCTGTATATTGTCTCGCAATTAGGAGGGGCTATATTGGGCGGGTATTTGTTGAAAATGCTTTTTCCCGCGGCGATGGCAGTAAATCTGGGGACATGCACCCTTGGTTCAGGAGTTACAATATTACAAGCTATCATTATGGAAGCAGTAATAACGTTTTTTCTGGTTTTTGTAGTATATGCAACAGTGATCGACAAAAGGGCAACCCCTGCCCTAGCCGGATTGGCTATCGGTTTGGTAGTTTTGTTCGGAGTTATGGTTGGAGGCACAATTAGTGGCGGTTCGATGAATCCAGCACGCGTGTTTGGGCCTGCATTAGCGTCCGGCCATTTTGATAACCATTATATTTGGTGGCTTGGCCCTATTGCTGGTGGTGTACTCGCCGGATTAGTATATGAAAACTTTTTTGCCGAAAAAGCAAAGAATAAACAACAACCCATTGACTCCGCCAAGAATGATATCAGGATATCATTTTGAACGAGGTTGAAGCATGACGACTCCCCTAAGCTTGTTGTTGGACAAAATATGGATGAACAAAATGGCAATGCTTGTTTCAAAAATCCTTAAAACAGTTTTTTGTTTCTTTTTGATTCTTTTTAAAAAATCTTTTGGATCACGTATCTTTTAACAAAGCAATGTTTTTAATGAATGTCAGGAAATAAAAAGGAATGAAGGTAGAAGAAGAGAGAGGTATAGGAAACGAGAAGGGTGGAGCGGCGAGTGTGCAGCCGGAGTACAGGGTTAACCGACGCGATGTATTGAGATGGGGTGGCTGGAGTTGTGTATGGTTTTTTATCGCTGGATGTGTCTTCTCAATTGCAAGATTTTTTTTCCCGAGGATGCTTTTTGAGCCTCCTACAAAATTCAAGATAGGGTTTCCATTTGAATACACGATGGGAATAAGTGAGCGGTATAAGCAGGAACACAGGATATGGGTTGTGCGTGAGGTGGATAAGCTGTACGTGATTCAGGCAAAATGTACCCATCTTGGGTGTACGCCGAATTGGCTTGCGGCGGAGGGGAAATTTAAGTGCCCATGCCACGGAAGCGGGTATACGCCGGATGGTATGAATGTGGAAGGTCCTGCGCCTCGCCCGTTGGAGAGATTTAAGGTGGGTGTAGCCGAGGATGGGCAGATACTGGTTGACAAAGGGATTCGTTTTCGCGGGGAACGAGGAGAGTGGGAAAAACTTGGCTCGTATTTGAAAGTATAAGCGGAGAATAGGTAAAAATGGAACGGTTTATTAATAAGATTCGACAGGTAATTGGAGAAATGTCCCGAACGCACATGTGGAGATCTTTCTTCAGGCGCAGGCATGACGATACCCGTCGCAGCAGGACGCTGGCGATTGTGGGGAATTTCTTCATGCATTTGCATCCGGTGATGATCGCCCGTCAAGCAATAAAGCCGAATCATACATGGTGTATGGGTGGGATAACGTTCTTTTTGTTTTTATTCCTGACCCTCACTGGTGTATTGCTCATGTTTTACTATCATCCCGACACGAGAAATGCCTATTGGGACGTAAAGGATCTGAAATATAACGTGGTCTTCGGTAGTATTTTGCGGAATACTCACCGGTGGGGAGCTCATCTGATGGTGATAACGGTGATGATTCATATGTTCAGGGTGTTTATGACCGGGTCATACAAGCCGCCTCGGGAGTTTAACTGGGTGGTAGGGGTAATCTTGTTGGTATTAACGTTTCTGTTGAGTTTTAGCGGGTATTTGTTGACGTGGGACCAGTTGGGATTTTGGGCAATAACAGTAGGAACGAATATGGCGCGTGCGACGCCTTTTTTGGGACACGAAGGGCCATTTGGAGAGCAGTTGGGGATGACGGCGTTTAATGACATCCGGTTTGCAATATTGGGGGGATCGGAGGTCGGAGGTAATGCCTTGCTGCGGGCATATATCTGGCATTGCATTGCCTTTCCCTTAATGACGTCCATACTTATGGGACTGCATTTCTGGAGGGTCAGAAAGGATGGAGGATCTACCGGACAACTGTAAGTAGAGCGAATTTATGGAAAATTTCTTAAAGGTTTTATTGGTAAAAGACAATGAAGTAATAGCTCTCTGCGGTATTATTGTAATCTTTTTTACGATTGTAGCGTTTGTGCGGGCAATAAAAAATGATCGTTTGAAGAGAAAGTCTACTGCAGCAAAAGACACAAAAGAGGAGCAAGCAAACGATAAAATACAGGTATGGCCTTATCTTGTAAGAAAAGAGTTTATTGTATGTATTTGGCTGACCATTGGACTGCTTGTATGGGGATGTATAACTGATGCACCTTTGGAGGAATTTGCCAATCCAAATGTGACGCCGAATCCGTCAAAAGCGCCGTGGTATTTTCTGGGGCTGCAAGAGATGCTTGTCTATTTTGATCCATGGATTGCAGGGGTTATACTCCCCAGTTTAATCATTGTAGGTTTAATGGCTATTCCTTATGTGGATATTAATCCGAAAGGAAATGGGTATTATACGTTTCGCGAGAGGATATTTGCCATAACGGTATTTTGTTTTGGATTCTTGGTGCTCTGGATAATGTTGATAGTAGTGGGTGTGTTTTTGCGTGGGCCAGGATGGTTAATATTTATGCCATGGCAAGAGTGGGATTCGCACAGGATTGTGGCAGAGACGAATTACGATTTTACCCAATTTTTTGGTATAGACTCGAAATCGCTCCTGGGATTTTTTATCGGTGGATGGGTAGTAGCGCTTTATTATGTTCTGGGGATGGGCATTCCGTATGTGGTGATGAGGAAAGGCAAAACGATGGCTAAATTGGGGATAGTAAGGTATGCATTAGTTGCGTTCCTTTTTTGGACGATGTTGGCCCTGCCGATCAAGATATTGTTACGGTTAATGATGAATTTAAAATATGTATGGGTAACCCCATGGTTTAACATTTAAGGGTATAAACAGGAGCATTGGGATAAAGATATGTCAGAAAACGAGCAGAAGCTGAAAATCGAGAAAAAAGAAGAAGAGCGGTCGTATGCCTTGTTATACTTTTTTTCAGGAATTGCGCTGGTAGGGGTATCGGTATGGGTATTATGTAATGAAGTTGTGGCGCGGAGGCCGTGGAAGGCATTTCAGAAGCAATTCAACAAGCTTGAATATCAAAAGTTACAAGCAGAATACGATAAAGTTTTGCAGGAAATGGATACACCCGAAAAAACCATTGAGTATAAGGATGCGAAAGAACGGATTAAAAAGGCGAGAGAAACCTTTAACAGACCTGAAGTACAAAAGAAGTATCGGGAATTACAAGCGGAGATGGATAGATTAAAGAAGGAACTTGAACCCCTGCGGTTCGAATTGATGGATGCGCAGAATAAACGGATGGAGGAGGATTATTTATATACGAAATTTGGGAAAGAGGAAAACAAACGGAAATTGGAGGAACTGCAGAAAAAGGGTGTAGAGATTGGCGAAAGGATAAAGGGGTTCAATACACACATAGAGCAGATCAGCGGTAAAATTGCCCTTATTACCGGGGATATGGATAAATATACTAAGGAGTTAGAATCTTTTACTGCAAAGAGAGATAAATTGCGTAACGACATGGATGCGGTTAGGAGAAAACGTCCCAGTCTGGACGACAAGCAGGTTTATATCGAAGAGACGAATGATGCCGACAGGTGTATGGCTTGCCATGTGGGAATAGATAAAGAGAAAAGTGTGACTGATGAGCAGCCTTTTTCAAAGCATCCTGGTGGGTATATATATATAAAAAATCACCCGACAAACCAATTTGGATGCGTATCATGTCATAGGGGACAAGGAAGAGCTACATCATCAGTTGAAGAGGCGCATGGTGAGGTAGAATTTTGGCTAACGCCAATTTTGAAAGGGCAACAGATACAGGCAGGTTGTATAAAATGCCATGGTAATGCTAATGATTTAAAAGGCGGAAAGTTTTTGGCAAAAGGTGTTGAGATTTTTAGAGACCGGGGATGCAGCGGTTGTCACAAGGCAAAGGGTTTTGAAGACGAAAGAATCGGTCCGAATTTAAACGAGATAGGAAAAAAGGTAAATTATAACTGGCTGATAAGATGGTTAAAAAATCCGCAAGACTACCTTCCGAAAGCACGCATGCCAAATTTTAAGTTAAATGATGAAGAGATAAAGGCGATATCTGATTTTTTAATGAGTTTGAGCGTGGAGAAGAGAAATCTGGTATCTGCACAACAGGTAGAATCAGATGAGAAGTTGGCAGAAAAAGGCAAGGCTCGGTTTAATCAACACCGGTGTGTTATCTGCCATCCGGTTGATGGTAAAGGGGGTGACGTTTACTATGTACATGCACCTGATTTAGTAAGGGTGGCAAGCAAGGTGAATCGTGAGTGGTTGACAGGATTTTTGAAGAAACCGAAATCGCACAACCCTTCGACGGCGATGCCTCAGTTCCGCTTCGAAGGGGAAGACGCTATAAAAGAGATTGTGGAATTCATTAGTTATGAGTATGTAGATTGGGATGTAATGGAACTGGAGGAAAAGGGAGAAATTCTAGACGTTGCTGGCGAGCTTGACCAGAAATTAATAAAAGAAGGCGAGGCATTGGTAAGAAAGTATGGATGCTTCGGTTGTCATGAGATAAAGGGATTTGAGGGACTGGGTAAGGTAGGGCCGGAACTCACGGGTTTTGGCTGTAAATCAGCGGACTTGCTAGATTTTGGTAAGGTTAAGCATGTGCCCCACACATTGGAAGGATGGGTTACAACCAAGTTGGAAAACCCAAGAATATTCAGGGATGGGTTACAGATGCCTGAATTCGGATTTACCACAGAGGAAATCAAAGTTCTAACTTCTCTGTTGGTGGGGTTTACCGAAGAGACCGTGCCTGAGAAATTTAAGGTTTCAAGGAAGGTGTTCTCATATAAGCCCCAGGGCGCGTTTGGAAAAATTGTAAACGAAGTCAACTGTCTTATTTGCCATGAAATAAATGGACGGGGAGGGAAATACGCTCCACCGTTGACATACGAAGGAAGCAGAGTGAATAGGAAATGGCTGGAGAAATTTCTGACGTCGCCGGACCTTATAAGACCCATGTTACAGCAAATGCCGAAATTTGGTTTTTCTGCCGATGAGGTAAAGGTAATTACAGATTATTTACAAACTGTGTTAGTGAATGATGAATTGTTGTTAAAAAAATTATCTGTCGCTGGCGAATGGGAGCTGCCTTCTGATAATGAAACAAGAGGGGTTGACGGAAAGTTTGACTTGCCGGCAGATTGGGAAACGGATGCTAACGATGGTAAAAGTATTTATTATAGGAAGGGATGTCAGGCCTGTCATCAGATAGGCAATGCAGGCGGTGCGGTAGGTCCCAACCTTAGTGATACAGGCAACAGGTTGACAGTTGGATATATTTTTAATCACGTCAAGCATCCCGCAAAATGGGGATTTTTGCCGATAACGCCAGACTATGATTTGTCTGATAATGAGGCGGGGCAGATCACAAGTTATTTGTCATCGTTAAAAGACTGAAGGCGAAAACGAAAAAGTACAAAGAGTAAAATGTTGATTTATCTCATCTTTGTAAAAGGAATAAAAGTTATGAAGAAAAAGTCTTACATAGGTATGGCAGCAGGATTTCTTGCGTGTTTTTTCTTAACTGTTGCTTTTTCGAATGCAAAACCAACGGCACCAAAGGAAGAAAAAACAACATTCAGTATAAGAAATGGGGGCGAGATTTTCAAGGTATACTGTGCTGCCTGCCATGGCGAAAATGGGAAGGGAAATGGTCGATATTATGTTTCTGAGCTTGAGACAAAACCTGCAGACTTTACCAAAGCTGAAGTAATGAGCAATAAAAGCAACGCCTATTTATTTGATTTCATCACGAGGGGTTCCGCAGCCATGGAGAAGTCTGTGTTGTGTCCTCCCTGGGGACATACACTGGTTGCAGACGAAATTAAGGATGTGATAGTGTATATTAGGTCAATCGTGGACGATTGAACCAACATAAGTCTAAAAAATAGTATGGGACTCTCTTGATAATTCAATGCTTAAGCGATCCGGAAGAATCAGAAAATAAGTAATTGCCGTAAATCGTTAAGGAGGATTACATTTATGGGTTTAGTGCTCGGTCCAATTCATCATTGGCAATTTAACAAGATCAAAATTGCTGAAGCACGAGAGATGGCGTTGACAGGAGTGCTTAAGAGAGAATTTGGTTCTGACGCAGGAGAGATACTCCAGCCTGTTTATATGAAATTTCCCCAGACCGATTTTACCAAAGCCTCTTTGGAAGAACTTATCAGGGAGAAGGCTTTACATCCAGGTATTGTGGGACTTATCAATACTATTGAAACAAGAGAGGCGGCGATTATTACTGCCTTTGTGGCAGAATTCGGTAAAAAGGCGGTTGACGTCATTAATATATCTGCATCAGAACACGGCATGAACTACGGGAAACTCGCAGCCAGGGAAAAACATCTCGATTCGAGTACCTGTACTACGGTTAAGGTATTCGAGTTATTGGGTGATTATCATTTAGATGGGATGCCATGCGATCGTGGGACACAGGTTGTCACGGAATCGGCAGAAAATACCAGTTGGGACCATATCGAATGCGTTCACAAAAAGAATTGGGACAAGGCGGGAGCATCTTTTACGATTCTTTGTAATTATGTAAACTCATGGATTGCCGGGTTTGGAAAAGGAATAGATCCTGCAATAAATTATCAATTGGAACGGACTATTGCTGGTGGTTCAGAGGATTGTTTGCATAAGTATGAGTTCGAAATAATAAGGGAGTGTTAGATTTATGGCATATTATATTACTGAAAAATGTATTGGTTGTGGCGCATGTTCGAAACAGTGTCCAACGTCAGCAATTTATGGCAAAACAAAAGAAAGATTTATAGTTAATACTGCTAAATGTATAGAGTGCGGCGTTTGTGGAATGGCGTGTCCTTCTGCTGCAATTGTTGACCCAAAAGAAAAAACCTGCCTCAGGGTAGGTCTTAAGGAACGGCCAAAGCCTGTTTTAGATATGGAACTATGCTCGGGTTGTGGATGTTGTGTAAGTATTTGCCCTTTCGATTGCTTGGAAATGCAAGGGGATAGTCTACTTTCCGCTGATAGTTGGTATCCAGTTCTCAGAAAACCGGGGAAGTGCGTAAGTTGCAGCCAGTGCGCAGAGATTTGCGCCAAAGAAGCTTTAGATATGCAAAAGGTAGGTAAGGTATAGTTATATAATCAAATTGAATGAAAGGAGATTGCAAAATGGCTGTCGGTTATGATGGAGCACAATTAGGTGGTTATATGGGAGTACTTGACAATCTCATAGATAGATACAGGAAAAATGACCCTATTATCACCAAGGAAGTATTTCAACAACTTTGTAATGATTTAAGAGCAACCCGCGCCAAATATCCTAATGTTAGTTTTGGGGAAAAATTTCCCATTGAAGGTAAAAGCTGTAGCCTTGGTTTCCCTCCGATGACTGAAGTGCAGTTCTTGGCGTTAGAATCAAAGATAAAAATGCAAATCCTGAACGTTTAATTCAAAACATCGCCTCGGTTTTTGAAACTTAAACTGTTTGCATGTTAGTTTAATTTTATCTTTTATTCAAAGAAAATAACGTTTAATTGGAATCGCAAAGCAGGTATTTATGTACACAGGTGAAAAAAGAACACAAAAATTACATGAATTCAGACGGTGTATTGAAAAAAAATTGGAGAGATATGGCGATGGTATAGACTTCGAAGTAAGAGAGGGATTTTCTGATTTTGCCGAAGGGAAAGTCACGGTTATTTTGAAGAAAGGGTCTGTAAATGTAAACCGAGTCACATCGTATGACGAAATTGGGGATATACAAAAGGTTGAATGGATTGAAAAAATGTTACAGGCCTTTGGTTTTTGATTTGTACGAAATAAAGAACTAATTTAATGGAGATATGATTTTTGATGCAAAAGGCATTGATGTTTGATCCAGAAAAATGTTCTTATTGTAAAAAGTGTGTTACGGCATGCGATGTTGAGAACGGTCTGAACGGCCAGTGGCGGCGAAATGAGATGATATTAAAAGAAACAAATACTTCTGATCATGCCGGAAAATCTCCCTGGCATCAGAGTTGTCATCATTGTGAAAATCCTGCCTGCGTGTCCTCCTGCCCACGCGCGGGTCTGGCAATTACCAAAAGGAAAGACGATGGAATCGTTGCCGTTAACCCAGAACATTGTACGGGGTGCAGTCTTTGTGTTACAGCATGTCCTTTTGGGCTGATTAAACTGAGCACACGCAAAAATTCGAAAGGTCAGTTTGTTGCGGATAACTGTACACTCTGTTTACACCGCCATGGGAATAAAGATAGTGGGCGATTAGAGAATTTGCCGGCCTGTGTTGTTTCGTGTCCAAGGGGCGCCCTTGAGTTTGGCAAGCGGACGGAACTCCTTGCCCGTATGAGTCATCGTGGGAGAGAAGGATTGCCCATTGAACATCAGGAACTCAGACCTTCAACGGTCTACGTTAACATAAGAAGAGTTACGAAAATTATTGTAACTTCCTAAACCTGCGCAAAAACACTAATATATAAAATAGGGTAATACTGAAGAGATTTTGGAGAGAAATATTTTCGTGGAATTTTTGCCAAAAATTGTGTTTTGCGCAAATTTTTCGTGAAAGTGGAATTTTTTGTTTTGATATTTTTTGTTATGCGAACAATATAATTGTTCTAAATCACGAAAACTAAATACTTAAGTATTGTTTGAAAAGTTATGGTTCTTTATTGGCATTGTTCTTGCGCTTCGATATGACAGTCGTACATTCTGCACTAAGAATGTTTATGCTATTGAAATTGTGCAGGTTATGTTTTGATAAAAGGTCTATCCTCCTGTTAGGGTATCAGAAAGAAATATCATACAAAAGCGCTGAACGTGGGATAAAACAGGAAGACACATGGATGTTGGAAGTATGCAGACACATCAAAAGAAACTTTTTTCTAATAAGATAACGATGGTATCTGATTATATATTTAATTCTACCATGGATCCTATAATTGTTTTTGATTCAGAATTCAATATCGTAAAGATAAACACGGCTGCAAAAGTGTTTTTTACAGGGTACCCGGTAGGAAAAAAGTGTTTTTCTACGAAACACAAGTTTGCGCTTGCTTGCAAAAATTGCCCGATTTGGCAAACGCTAAAGACGGGTAAAACGGCAACCAGCGAGGTTTTAAATCCAGAGACGTGTATGCCTGTCCTTTTAAAAACATATCCTATTTACAATAGACTCAAAAATGTTCAAGGCGTTGTTCTGGTTGGCAGAGAGGGCAACGATATTTCGGTAAAGCAGAAATATTTGCAATAATGTTAAGACCTTGAGAAAAACATAAATAAAAGGAACACAAGGAATATAGGGAAGTGATTTTATACGGTAATATTTTTTTGAAAAATTGTAATGGGTGGAAAGGGGGAAGGGTTATTTCCAAGACACTGTAACAGTAGAGGAAATGTAAATTTTACGTATAAGTGATTTTTAATTATTTGGAGGGAAAGAATTATGGCCAAGTCTGTAGATGTATTTTATGATGAATTGGAAGCGGAGATTTTGAAGCATCCGGCAGTAAAAAATCATTCATATTTACAAAAATTCAGTAAAAAGGCAGATAAGAAGGCTGCTAAACTTTATGCTGAACAATATTATTGTTTCTCAAGGCATTTTTCTCGATATCTGGCCGGCGCCGTTGCAATATGCCCTGATGAAGCAGGGAGGGCGCCTTTAATTAAAAATTTGTTTGAAGAGTATGGTGGTAGATCTGAAGAACAGAAAGGCATGAATCCTGAGCTTACGCACCCCGCTCTTTTCCGCAGGTTTTTAAAAGCCGTAGGTGTTGATACCTCCAAAAAGGCATTAGACAACATTCAGATGTTGCCGGAAACGGAGTTATTTGTAGAGAAATATTTAAATATTCATTATATGAATTATGTTGAAGCGTTGGGAGCGCTGGGACCAGGAACAGAATTCATCGTTCCAACAATGTATGTTCCTATTCGTGATGGATTGAAACATGCCGGTTTAAGTGACGATGATGTTCTGTTTTTCTCCGCCCATATTGAATTGGATGTTGAGCATGCTGCGAATATAAGAAAATCATTAGAATTCTGCAGTCAGACAGATGAGGATCAGGCGAGGATTAGGAAGGGAGCTATGAGTTTTCTTAACACAAGGGGTGTATTGTGGAATGGTTTGGAGAGGGCAAGCAATTTTAGTTGATTTTGAAAATTGAGTCTGAAATTCTTTATTGAACAAGGGAGAATGAAAGTCGCTTTGTTTATAAAGATGCTCTTGTGTCAGCTTATTTGTTTATTATAGTTTCGATATTTTTTGTAAAACGGAGGCTTTCAAATGAGCTCATTGTTTATTCCAAACAGATCGCGGGCTACGGGTACATGGACTCGGTTGGGTGATGAAGTTTTGCCTCAAAGTGGTATGTGTGTTACGTGTCTGGATGGTTGTCCAGGCTTTTGTGAAATTGGGAAATCGGCTTACAGAGGTTCAGAGGCAATTTATCCTGGCCCGTTTGGCGAGGTAACCGCAGCAGCACAAAAAGATTACCCTGTTGATTTTTCCCATTTTAATATTACTGGTTCAATTACCGGGCACCATCAGAAAGAATATGACCTTTTCACAAACGCAAGCATTGAAACTTCTATGGGGCGCGATGGAGGTCTTAAATTACGAATACCTATAATTTGTACAGGTCTTGGGTCAACTATGATTGCCCAGAAGCACTTTGAATCATTAGGAATTGGCGCTGCGATCTGCGGTTCTGGTATCGTTATTGGCGAAAATGTGGCAGCAATGGACGATAAATCAACAATCACGGATGGTAAAGTCGCAAATAGTCCTGAATTAGTCAGACGTTTTAAATCATTTAAGGATTACCAGAAAGACGGCTATGGATTTATTGCAATACAAGCAAATCAGGAAGATTGGCGTCTTGACGTATTGCCGTATTGTTTAGAAAAATTAGGAAGTGATGCCCTCGAATTAAAATGGGGACAGGGCGCTAAAAATATTGGTGGTGAGGTTAAATTAACCTCCATTGAAAAGGCGATCCGATTAAAAAAGTTAGGGTATGTTGTCATCCCTGATCCAGAAGACCCAATAACACAACAAGCTTTTCAGAACGGTACAATTAAAGGTTTTGAAAGACATACACGGATTTGTGCCATTCCGGATGCTATGGCACAAGCGTTTGATGGTTTTATGGATAATGTGCAACATTTGCGTGATGCAGGGGCTAAATATATCTTTTTGAAGACGGGCTCTTACAGACCTTTTGACTTAGCACGAGCAATTAAATTCGCTTCGTGGGCCAGAATAGACGTTTTAACAATTGACGGTTCTGGTGGTGGTACAGGAATGAGCCCTTGGCGCATGATGAATGAATGGGGTTTGCCTACGGTTTATATTGCTGCGTTAACATATAAATATTGTAAACGCCTAGCAGACCGCGGTGAGTATGTTCCTAATATCGTACTTGCGGGTGGTTTGGTTTCAGAAGATCATATTTACAAGGCATTTGCCCTTTTATCTCCTTTCATAAAAGCAGTGGGAATGTCCAGATCAACCATCTGTGCAGCTATGGTTGGAAATACGATTGGTAAAGCTGTTGCAGAAGGCAAAGTACCAAAACCTGTTTCGGAATATGGGTCATCAAATGATCAAATCTTTTATTATTCAGGGAAGATTAAAGAGCAATTTGGCAATATTCCTGCAGGCGCTATGGGCATGTATTCTTATTATCAAAGATTGGCAACAGGATTGAAGCAACTTATGGCTGGTTCAAGAAGGTGGTCAATTAACAACATAACACGCAACGATATCTTCACGCTAACCAGGGAAGCGACGGATGTAACAGGTATTACATATATTATGGATTATGATATGGAACAAGCCGAAAGAGTCTTAGATGCTTAAAGTTTTTAGATGGGAGAAAAAACTACTTTGAAAAGTAGTTTTTTCTCTCTTGGTGAATGATTCCGGAATTTAACGGATTATTTGCGTATCTATTTTAGAACGGTATTTTAATTCATTTGAAAGAGGACAAAATGGCAGATATAACATTGGCTGATTTAGACGGAATGACGATTGAAGCAGCACATAAGTTATCTTTTGAAGACAGAAATAAGTTATTAGATTTGATAATTAAAGACGCCTTGAGAAACGTTGGAAAACAACCGGAAAGACAAATAGGATTAATGAGTGATTATTTTGAGGAAGATATTGTTAGATTTGTTAAGGTACGTGCAACACAAATACGTTGTGGTGGTTTTATTCCTATTGATTCTACAGGCGAAGTGCCGTCTTTAGACCAAAAAGAGCAATTTAGATTAGTTTTTTCAAACCTGAAAAAAGCATTAGAGAGCATGGGATCAAATTTAAATCGAATTGTAAATATGATCATTTTTCTTAAAAATATGGATTACTGGGGTGATATGAACGCTGTGTATCGAGAGTTTATTAAATCATGTCCGACTCGTGCAGCCATCGGTATACAGGACCTCAATAAAACATATCAAATAGAAATAGTAAACGTTATTGCTTACAAAGTTGCAAAATAGTTTCATAATAAACGAGCAGGTTCCTATAATATAAGGCTCATCGCCTAAATATTATAGAATTGTGTACATGACTCCCGTTACTGGAATTCATGCAACTTAAAGGTATGTGTATACATCTTGATAAAACTGGAGCAAATAATATTGCTTATAACTGAATCTATAGAAAGTTTATTACGAGAAAAGGTACAGTTATACGGGCAATCCTCCTTATCCGTATATCATCGGTACTATACTTACGAGAGTCAGGTACATCAATATAATAAAAAGGGTAGGATCCGTCCCTCTGTGTCAATAGTTTCACAAGTATTTTTATTATGGCAGTTTTTAAGATTATTTTCTCGCCATATCACGTTTTGTCACTTTTTTTCTGCGTGTAAAAAAAGCGTCAAAATATTTTACAGCAATAAATCCAGAATCTATCCTTGTAAAATACTCTACACAATTACCTCTTTGCGTACTATGTTTTGTACTTGCAAATACATTCCATTTTCTCTTTAACTCTGGTTGTAATTACTGGTAAAATATGAGAAATCTCTTAATAATTTAGTTCTTAGAAAGGGATGTCTCTTGTATTTGTTGTATTACCGCAGGACAAAGTATTTTCTGGTTTTGCAAGGAATATCTCTTATGGTAATTTCAGCAGATGCTCCTTCCCTGCACCAGACTGAAAAAACCCGACTTTTTTACGGGTTTTCAAAAAACAAAATTTTACAAAATCTCTAATTAAATGAAGAAGATATGAATGTTTTTGTTTATTCTTCTTTTCGGTTAAAGAAACGAGAAATTACGAATACGCTATTGAAGAGTATTCATAATCGGCTTGATGAAGCCATAGATGCAATAAAGAAAAAAGATCCTGTATTTTATAAAAATTGTAACAAACTATTCGCTCTGCTCAAACAACCTCAGAGCATTTGGAAAAGACATGTAGAGTTTTGTAAGGATAATGGACAAAAGATAGTCTTGTATTCATCTGTTATATTTCACAATACTGCCCTTGGTCCCCCGAAGGGAGGCGCAATACTCATTTCCCCGCAAATCTTGGGGAGAGATTTCTTTAAAACCTTTAATAGCCTCAGAGACCGAAAGGCTTCCATCGAAGAAACATGGAAGTTTTGCTGTAAATGGGTGACAGAAGAGATTGAAGCCCTCTCTATCGTAACAACATTAAAGCTGGCACTTTATTCCTTGCCGTTAGGAGGTGGTATATGTGGAGTTTTCTTGGGAGAATTGAGAGAAATCAATGGAGAGATGTCTCTGCAATCTATTGAATTGTCAAATGATGAAAAACAGAGGTTGTTTAGAGAAATAGGCTATTTACTTACGATGGAAGGCATTATGGGGCATAATACATATTCTCCGGGACCAGATTTTGGAACGGACGAAACGATGATGGATGCAATGGCGGACGGGCATTTTAGGGCATTAGCAGAAACGGAAGAAATTAAGGAAAAAGGACTTTTGGAAAGATTAAAAAATATAAGGGATTCTGAGATTATATGGACATCGGGAATGCCGTATTTAAAGGTGGCGGATGAATTCTCAAAGAAGGCAAGAAAATATGGGGATGGAAAACAAAGCGTTCCCGAATTAGGGGCAGTTACATCTAAAACATATAGTGGTTTGGAAGGCAGAACAGAAGCAACGGCATTTGCAGCAGTAGAAATCACAAATTTATTAGTGTGGTATAATGAAAATCCTGAAGATTATTTAAAGCTAAGAGTTGGAAGGGAACGGAAAAATTATTTGGAGGGAAAAACTGTTGCTGTCCAGGGCTTTGGAAAAGTAGGTCTCAATGCAGCCAAATACTTTACCTTAACGGGTGCGAAAGTTATAGCAGTAAGTGAATATGACCAGAAACAAAAGAAGATGGTAGCCATTTACAATATTCCGGGATTAAACATACCGGCATTAGTTGAATGTAAAGAAAAACGCGACAGTATTTGTATGTTTGAAGAGGCAAAAATATATGAAGATCCTTGCCAATTATTAAAAGAAAATGCTGATATCCTTTTTCTAGCAGCTTTAGAAAATCAAATTGATGCTTACAATGCTTTCAATATTCAAGCTAACTACGTTATTTCTGCAGTTAATGGTGGAATTACTCAGGAAGGATATCATATTCTAAGGGAAAATGGAAAAATGGTTGTAAGTGATTCCATTGCAAAATCTGGTGGAATCATTGCTTCATATCTGGAAAAAATTCAAAATGCTCAAAATGATACATGGGAAAAGAAGTATGTTTTTGAAGATATTATGGCACGGGTAGAGAATGTTCTAAAAAATAACGTTATTAAGAATCAAGTGGAAAAGCACGGTATGGATATGTCTTTAGCTGGAGACGTGGTAGCTATAAAAAGGATTGTCAGTACAATAGATGCGAAATATTTACAAAGGACAAAAAAAGTCCAAAAAAAACCCGTAATTATTGGAATTTTTGATTCCGGTCAGGGTGGTATTATTGTGGCAGAGAAATTAAATAAAATGCTTTCCGAAGGTAACATAAAACTTTTGCTTCTTACAGACAAAGCAAATTTTCCATTTGGTCAAAAAACTCAAGACGAAATAAATAAAATAACATTACAGGCTATTTCCGAAATAAACGAACGGTGTAGAAACACAAAAAAATCAAATGCATTTTTCAACAAAGTGTTTGATAAAACACCGTATCTGATGAAACGCTTACTCGTGAAATTAGGAGGAGTTTCCAGGGACATCATCATCTGCTTTGCCTGTAATACTGTGGACACTTTAGTCGACCATCGCAGGCTGAGAAAAAGGTTTCCACATATACGGTTTATTGGCCCAGTGCAAAATACCATAGCGAAAATTAAAAAATTGCCTCCGGAAACTAAAATAGGCGTTATTGGCACCACAGGAACAATAAAAAGCGGCATCTATGAAAAACTTATAAGAGAAGCCGGATACAGCGTTATTGTTAAGCCTACCCCTTTGTTGGCCGTGTTATCTGAAATGTTGTATAAAAAGAGTTTTGATACGGAAGAAATGCAAAGAGAGTTTTTAAGGATTGCAAGGGAAATAATTCAGGCAAATCTGGAAGAATTTATTACACGCAATAAAATATCACATATCTGTCTGGCTTGTACACACTATGATTATTTAAAGGCTACAATTAAGGATATTTTTGGAGAACTTCAATTTATTAGTACAGTTGAAACTGTAATTGATGAAGTCAAAAATCTCTTAAAACAATTGCCTTTACAATTGGGCGAAAGAGAGTTGGAGTTCGTCAAAAGGGTAAAAAAGGGAAGAGATTTTGACAGATTAATTCTCGAAGAAATTATTCTCTCCAAAAATTTAACGGCAAATGAAAAGGTAAGATTAGGGGAAATGGAAAATCAAATAAAAGGCATTATACAAAATAAATTAGCGGGAATAAGGTTGGACGAAATTGAAGATCTTAAATTTTGTAATAGTAAAAGTGTTAAAGTGAAATTTTATGGCAAAGAGTTGGCAATAAGTCTATTCCCCAGTTATTAAAAATGTTTATGCTGGAAATAATTCAAGCACTACCCCAACTTGGCTCTGATTTCGGCAAGCAATCTTTCTTGGGTAAAAGGTTTTTCAAGAAAAATCAGATTTGGATCTATCTCAAATATTGTTTTATACGACCGTGGTGAAAAATTGCTTGCAATAATGACTGGAATAGTAGTATACATAGGGTTTAATCTCAGTTGCCTGAGGAATTCATCGCCCGACATTTGATCGAGTAATAAATCCAGAATGATGAGGTCCAGATTTTCTTTTTTTAGCAACTCAAAAGCATGCATTCCTTCGGTTGCGTGCAGGATGATATAGTCTCTATCCTCCAGCATTGTTTCATAAAAGAAGAAAAACTCTTCTTCATCTTCTATAATGAGTATTTTTTTTCTCATGGGATATCCTTATATTATAGAAATATCTTAAGTGTCAAAATAGCCGCAAATTTTAATAGTTAATCAAGCAAAAATTTCGAATACATGCAAGAGAAAAACACAAAATCAATTATTGCAATTGGAATACAATTATTTAATAAACACATAAATTATCACAAAACCATGATAGCTTTTTAAAGCATTTGTGCTATTTTAATTTTTACTTTATTTTTATGAGAAAAGTATATAATATCCATGTTTTAATTGTTGGAATATGCCGAAAAATAAAGGGTCATCCTGTACGTTTATATTAAGGGAGGAAAAGGATAAAAAAGTGGAAAACAGCAGAAGAAAATTTCTAAAGATCGCATCGCATGCATTGGGAGGGACTTTAGCAGCAGGTGTAGTGGCACCGCTTGTAGGCCTGGCAGTGCACCCATTAATGAAAGAAACGGTATACGGCACAGAAGACTTTATCAATATCGGCAGAGTGGATGATTTTCCTGTTGGCATACCAAAAAAGACGACTGTCACGTCTTCGAAAATGGATGCATGGAATATTTTTGAAGGATTGGTTATGGGGTCTGTATGGGTAATACGAAAAAAGGATAATACGTTAAACGTATTTTCTGTTAATTGCCCGCATCTTGGTTGTGGAATAAATTGGGGAGAGGACGTTAAACAGTTTCTTTGTCCTTGCCACGAAGGTGTTTTTGACATAAACGGTAAGAAAATATCGGGGCCTGCCCCGCGTGATCTTTACAGTTTTGAAACAAAGATAGAAAACAATAATATCCTCATAAAATTCGGGAGCTTCACATAACCCGGGCAGACCAGCGGGAGAATAAAATTTAAAATTCCAAATTGCAAGTAACAAATTTCAAACAAATTCTAAATTACAATGTCAAATGTTCAAATCCCCTTTGTTTTGGATTCCTGAACCTGTCAGAAACGCATTGAAATTTATTTGTAATTTGGAGATTGTTGTTTGGAGCTTATAATGGCTGGAATTAAATTTACAGATACTACTATAGCATATTTCTGAGGTGGCCTAAATCTATGGCAAACAAATTAAGTGAATGGATAGAAGATAGAACCGGATTGAGCAAGCTTTTAAAAGCGGCACTGGATGAGCCTGTCCATGGCGGGGCTAAGTGGTCGTATATTTTTGGAAGCGGCCTTGTATTCCTTTTTATTCTCCAGGCGGTTACCGGAATTATTATGACCAGCTTTTACTCTCCCTCTTCGACATCCGCATGGGGAAGTGTTTATTACCTTCAATATAAGACATCTTTTGGTTGGTTTGTTCGCGGCTTGCATCACTTTGGGTCAAGTGCAATGATAATACTTGCCCTTGTACACATGTTCCAGGTTTTTATCTTTGGTGCATGTAAAAAACCCCGTGAACTGAATTGGATTTCCGGGGTAATCCTTCTTTTATTTCTGGCAGGTTTTGGCTTAACAGGTTACCTTTTACCTTGGGATCAAAAGGGATACTGGGCCACGCAGGTTGCTACCAATATCATGGGCACTGTTCCTGTGATCGGAAAATATATTAAAATATTACATCAGGGTGGGGGTGACTATGGGAATTTTACCATCACCCGTTTTTACACCCTTCATGTATTTTTATTACCGATTTCACTCGTCTTTTTCCTTTTTATTCATATAGCGCTTTTCCGTAAACATGGTGTAACCCCGTATTGGAAAATGAGTGAAGAGGTATATAAAAACCGTGTTGACCCCTTCTGGCCAGACCAGATATTTAAAGATGCCGTATTTGCCATAGGAATATATGCGGCACTTGCTGGGGTGGTCTTCTGGGCTGGTGGCGCAGAACTTCAGGCACCAGCCGATCCTGCATCGAATTATCTTGCCAGGCCCGAATGGTACTTCTTGTTCCTATTCCAGCTCTTAAAATATTGTCAGGGAAAATTCCTAATTGTGGGTACCGTTATTGTCCCTGCCCTTGCTTTGGCATTCCTTTTTGTACTGCCATTTATCGACAGAAATCCATCTCAATATCCGTCAAAAAGAGTGCCATTTTTTGGTGCTATATTTTCTGGATTAGCAGGAATTATTGCCTTAACCGCCGTTGCTATCTATCATGATAGCCATGATGTCCATATTATCCATCAGCGAGAAGATGCCGAGAAACAGGCTGCTAGGGCCATAAAACTGGCATCAAGGGGTATTCCACCTGCAGGCGGAATGTCTATCTTTCTCAATGATCCTGTATACCTGGGAGAAAAGATTTTTAAAGAAAGTTGTATTGGGTGTCACATGGTAAGAGGGGAGGGAGGAGAAAATGGTCCCGATTTTACCACTTTTGGGTCGCGAGAATGGATTGCGGGACTCTTAAAAAATCCCAAAGATAAAAAATATTTTAAGGAATCGGGAACCATGCCTCCGGTAAAACTCCCTGACGAATCTCTCCTGGATATGTCTGAATTCCTGCTCAGCCAGTCAGGCGGTCTGCTCAATCAAAATATCGAAAGAGTAGAGAGGGGAAAAGAGCTTGTCATGAAGGGAAATTGTGTTGTATGCCATCCCATTGGTAATAAAGAATTGAAAAAGATCGCACCAAATTTGACTGAGTATTTGTCAGAGACGTGGTTAAAAGAGTTTATCAAAAACCCTGCTGATCCGAAATTTTATGGTACAAGGAATAAGATGCCTAGCTTTGATAAGCTTACCGATAGTCAATTGGATGCACTTATACAATATCTGTTTACATTATCAAAGGACAGGGTGCTTGTTTCCGAGAGGGAAAAAAGGAAGAGAACATATGTGTTTGGCCTGACAAGCCCAAGGACAGTGATGAGCTTTAAAGGCGAGTCCTGAGCTTCGACATTCATTATTCTTGTTCGATATTCGATGTTGGAATCCTCATAAATCGTAGGAACACGGAGCACCGTGTTCCTACAACATCAGCCTGATAAAAAAACAGCAAAGCAAAGTTTGTGCATATGCATCAACGCCCTGAAAGGGCGGAATATAACGCTTAAATTTCTGTAAATAATTCAGCGATGGGGAAGGCAAAGCCTTTTAAAACTTCTTCTCCATCCAAACGATCGTTTTTTGTGAGGAGTTTGCTGGGTTGTGGTGAATGGTATACTAAAACGGTTTGTTCTTCTGGATTGACCACCCATGCCAGTTTCGTATCATTCTCAAAATATTCAACGATCTTCCCATGGAGGCTTTCTATAGTGTCGGTAGGGGATAGAATTTCAATTGCAATATCCGGCGATCCTTTAAAAAAACCTTTCGGCGGTCGTTTGCATCCTTGTAATCTTTCTTTACAGATAAATGACACGTCAGGAGAACGAAGATTTCCCGATTTCATCCAATAACCTGCGCTTGAACCACATACGATCCCCAGTTTTCGCTCGGAAACAAATCTTCTCAATGCGGTAAGAAGATGTGCGCCGATCTCTTCATGTTCAATACCGGCCGGACCCATAACCAGTTCTCCTTGTATCAACTCGTACTTATATCCCTCTTTTGGTAAAGACATAAGTTCTTTTTCTGTCCAGGTTTTTTTTGTTGTTGTCGTGTTCATTTCCTTTGCCCTCTTAAGCAAGAAAGACTATAGCTAAATACTTTGTTACAGTCAATAGAATTTATTTTCAGAGCCCATTGAAGGTATCCATAAATTGCGCAAAGCGGGCTTCGAATTTGATCGTCATGCCAAAGGAAGCTACGAAATACGGTATAATCCAACCACCCGTAAGCGAACTGTCATTCAGAACCGTCCTGGAAAAGGCATTTCCAAGGTACCTTACTACCATAATCAGTGAAGTTGGACTTGCCATCGAAGAATTTAATAATTATTAATTCTATCATTTCTTCTTGACACAAAACCATAATTTTGTAAAATGTGAATATGTATTCACATCAGAGGGGAATATGGGCATGAAGAAATTGGACACAGAAATTAGACAGGATCAAATAGCCCAAGCTGCTTTAAGTTTGGTTGCCAGTCATGGGCTGAAGGGATTGAGCATGGCCAGGGTTGCACGTCGGGTTGGTATAGTTCCCTCGGCAATCTACCGTCACTTCAAAGACAAGGACGAAGTACTGGATGCCGCCATCGGTTATATCCAGAAAGGATTACTTGACAATGCCACTGTTGTCTGCAAAGAGACTTCTGACCCGCTGGATTGTCTCAGGCGTTTGTTGATGCTTCACGTCAAGCTGATCCGGGAGAATCAGGGCATCCCACGCATCATCTTTTCCGAAGATGTTTATAATGGACATCCCGAACGAAAGACCAAAGTGTATGAGATCGTCAAAGGGTATCTTGATAGAGTAGGTGAAATTGTTCACCAGGGTCAGCAGGAAGGCCAGATACGCCCTGACGCAGAACCGGCAACCGTCTCCCTGATGTTTTTAGGCATGATCCAACCGGCGGCAATCCTCTGGCACATGAGTGACGGTGAATTCGACGTGACAAGGCATACAGAAAAGGCATGGAAGATTTTCAATGAGTGTCTTAAAGTAAAATAATTTTTTAACCATTATGTGAATAATTATTCACATTTATGATCAACCAATGTAGAGCGACGAGGCTCGTCGCTTTACGACCATACAGCAAATTAGTTACTATTATTGATGGGTCTGCTCCGCTTGACCCATCCTACATAGCTAAACTGTTACTTTAATCTCTATGGAAAAACAATCCTATTTCCCAATCATTTAAAGACCCAACGTATCGGATTGGTAAACTTGCAGCTGCAAACAGCCACCGGTTTCAATTTATCCCCAAACTCTTTTACAAGAGGCAATAACGATTATGCTCGCAAACGACGTTTCGCAAATAGCAGTAATGGCATCGGAAAGGGATGTAAGAGGGATGGTCAGTTGGAAATCAATTGGGAGCCGGCTCGATTTGGGATACACTTGCAAAATTGTCAACGATTGCATCGAAAGACATTATGAAGTAAGAGCTGATGACTCATTGTTTCAGGCAATCCGGTTAATTGCCAGGCACGGTTATGTACTTGTGCGCGATTCGACAAAACGAATCTGCGGTATTGTCACCGTTTATGACCTAAGTCAACAATTTGGCCAATTTGTAGAACCATTTCTTCTCATCGGTGAAATCGAAAACTCCATTCGTCACCTGATCGATGGTAAATTCACCGCTGACGAACTCGCATCGATAAAAGATCCATCGGATACACGGCGGGAAATTAATGGCGTACTCGATCTAACATTCGGCGAGTATGTACGACTATTAGAGAATCCTCGCGGTTGGACAAAGTTGGAACTACAAATTGATCGTAAAATCTTTGTGAAACACCTTGATGAAGTTCGCCGAATTCGGAACGATGTGATGCATTTCGATCCCAAGGGAATTGCAGAAGATGATTTGAATGTACTCCGCAGATTTGTTCAGTTTTTCCAGCAACTTAACGAGATCGATCGGGGTAGTTTAAGTAAGTCACTTCTTTTGAAGGAGTCAAGTTAGAAAGATTATTATACAACCCTTGCACGGTTCTTCGCACAGGAGTAAGGCAATGAGAAAAAAAATGAAATTGCTGGTTGTTGTGATACCTGTTGTCTTGATTATAACTGGATTGGCCTTTCTATACCTCCACAGCAGGTCACACCATGGTTCAAACATCATTCGTGTCTCTGGCAACATCGAGGTCACTGACGCTGAGGTGAGTTTCAAGATTTCTGGGCGTGTGGATAAACGGCTGGTGGATGAAGGCGGGGTTGTACGAGAAGGAGATGTCGTAGCACTGCTGGACAGTTCAGACCTTGCCAGCGAGGTGGAGATACGACGCGCAGAACTGCAGATGGCGCAGGCCGACCTGTCCGAGCTTGAAGCCGGCTCGCGTCCTGAAGAAATTGCTGAGGCTGCGGCAAAACTAGCCGCTGCAAAAGCAGATAAGGAACATCTGGAGAGCGACTTCCATAGAGCAATGGTACTGTTTCAAAAACAGGCGATTTCCGCTGAGGAATATATACATACCAAGGGAACTTACGAGGTTGCGGTTGCCCAAATGCAGGAGGCCGAAGAACGGTTCAAGCTCATTAAGGAAGGTCCCCGCAAGGAACGGATTGAACAGGCCCGTGCAAGGGTCAAACAAGCCAGGGCTGCCCTTAAGCTGGCTCAGATTCGTCTGGGCTATACAAAGCTTATTTCACCTCTTTCAGGCGTTGTCCTCTCGAAGAACATCGAACAGGGCGAATACGTTGCTCCGGGAACACCAGTCGTGACGGTTGGCGATCTGGAGAGGCCGTGGCTTCGGGCTTATATCGATGAGATAGAGCTAGGCCGTGTGAAGGTCGGTCAGCGGGTCAAAGTGACGGCCGATACTTACCCGGACAAGGCGTATGAAGGATATATCTCCTTCATCGCCTCGGAAGCCGAGTTTACTCCCAAGAACGTCCAAACACAGAAGGAAAGGGTTAAACTTGTCTACCGGGTGAAAGTGGAAATGACAAACCCCGACATGGAACTCAAGCCGGGCATGCCCGCCGATGCAGACATTTTGGTAAACCAAACCCAGGAGGGAAGTGATGGATGCTATAAGAATCGAAGCCCTCACGAAATCTTTTAACGATCTGAGCGCCGTTAACAACCTTACGCTAACAGTAGCCGAGGGGGAGATATTTGGCCTCGTTGGCCCTGACGGTGCCGGAAAAACGACTACCATGCGGCTTCTGAGTGCGATCATGGAACCAACGTCAGGTGATGCCTGGGTTGCCGGTCATCATATCGTGAAAGAGGCAGAGGAGATCAAGGAGGAAATCGGTTACATGAGTCAGAGATTTGGTTTATATCCGGATCTCACGGTAATGGAAAATATTCATTTTTATGCGGACATCTACGGCGTACCTCGCAAGGACCGTGGAGAGAAGATTGACCGACTCCTCGCCTTCAGCAACCTGACACCCTTCAGGAAACGTTTGGCAGGAAATCTGTCGGGTGGAATGAAACAGAAGCTTGGCCTGGTCTGTGCGCTGATTCATACCCCCAGAGTGCTTTTTCTGGACGAGCCGATTAACGGCGTGGATCCGGTTTCCCGACGTGACTTCTGGCGTATCCTGTATCAATTGCTCCGTGAGAAGGTCACGATTTTTGTGTCGACTGCTTACCTCGACGAGGCCGAGCGTTGCAACAGGGTAGGACTCATCCATAAGGGCAAACTGCTCGCCTGCGGGACGCCGGACGAAGTAAAAGAGCTCATGCAAGGGACAATCCTCGAGATTCGTTCCCCGGAGCCGCGCAAGGCCGCGTCATTGCTGCGGGATCGGCTAGAGGCCGATTCGGTAGGTCTTTTCGGAGACCGGATTCACGCCGTGACCCGGAATCCGGAAAAGACCGCGTTGCAGGTGGAAGAGATCCTCGTCGGAGCCAGCCTTAAACTTGTTGAGGTTCGGATTGTGGAACCGACACTCGAGGATGTCTTTGTCTCAGTCCTCGCCAGGGAATAAAAGGTGCATTCTGGAAGCATTTCTGATTTTTGGTAATTGAATTGTACAGGAATTTTTTCACATAAAAACAAGAAAAATGGGTATATAATAATTTTTAAACAACTGCCCCCATGTCCGGCATATATATGGGGGGGCGGGGAAGCCCCGCCCCTACAATTTAAATTATGACATACGATCCAAAACTACACCATAGACGTTCGCTACGATTAAAGGAATATGATTATTCCCGTAACGGCGCCTATTTTATAACCGTTCGCTCCTATGACAAAAAATGTATTTTTGGAAATATCCTGATAGAATCTGTGGAATTGACCCGGTTAGGTAAAATAGTAAACGATTTCTGGTATGAAATACCCAATCATTTTAAAAATGTCCAATTAGATACATTTATCGTCATGCCCAACCATATCCACGGAATAATCATAATCAACGATGATTGCATGGACGCCGTTTCAACATCCCCATCGAATATGAATGTAAACAATGGTAGGGGCGGGGTGTCTCCCCGCCCCCAATCTGAATACACCTTGCCCATACATGAAATTAATGGTAGGGGCAAAACCCCACTCAAATGGAAACGCACATTAAGTCAAATTATCGGATATTACAAATACCAAACAACCAAAATAATAAATCAGTTGAACAAAACACCGGGAAACCACGTATGGCAAAGGAATTATTACGATCACATCATCAGAAATGTTGATGATTTCAATAAAATTCGGGAATATATTATCCAGAACCCATTAAAATGGGCATTAGACCGTGAAAATCCAGAAAACAGGCAATAATATTTTATGTAATGTAAATTGTAGGGGCAGGGTTCCCCTGCCCATCCATCATAAAACATGAATCGAAACAAATGATGCAACAGCATTATGTAGGGACGTGTTGCCACGCCCCTATTATTCACATCCACGCCACCAATAAATTTTAAAATATATTGGTTGGGATGAAATTGGTTGCATTATGTCTGTAAGTATCTGTGTATCCGAAAAAAACCCAAAACTATGTCTATGGAAACCAAAAACACCAAAGCGGTCATTGTGAAGAGCCTGGAGAAGCGGTTCGGTAGTTTCATTGCCGTAAATCGTGTCAGCTTCGAAGTAGACAGGGGTGAAATATTTGGCTTCCTTGGACCTAATGGTGCCGGTAAATCCACAACAATCCGTATGCTCTGCGGCATTCTTGCACCAACCGGTGGTACAGGGACGGTAGCAGGATTCGATGTCCGCACCGAACCAGAAAAGATCAAGAGCCATATTGGTTACATGAGTCAAAAGTTTTCACTCTATGAGGACCTGACCGTTGAGGAAAACATTGACTTTTACAGTGGTATCTATCGCATCGCCCCGGAAAAGAAGAGGGAACGGAAAGAGTGGGTGATCGAGATGGCCGGTCTCAGGGAGCATCGTCACTCCCGGACGGCCATTCTATCGGGCGGATGGAAGCAGCGGTTGTCACTTGGTTGTGCGATTCTCCACGAACCGCCTGTTATCTTTCTCGACGAGCCGACATCAGGAGTAGACCCCATCAGCCGACGCCAGTTCTGGGACCTGATCTACGAACTTTCCGGCAGGGGTGTTACGGTGTTTGTCACTACTCATTATATGGAAGAGGCCGAGTACTGTAACAGGGTGGGTCTTATCTATCGCGGCGAATTGATTGCCTGTGGAACCCCGGAGATGCTCAAGACAGAACTTATGCAGGAGGATGTCCTGGAAGTCCTGTGTGAGCGACCTCAGGATGTAATGGATGAAATAAAAAAGGTTGACGGTATCAAAGATGTTGCCCTGTTCGGTAAGGGACTTCACATCGTAGCTGAGGATGGCGAAGCTGCTGCTTCTGCGGTCCACCGTTTCTTTGACGAAAGAGGTTACCGGATTGTACATGTCGGGAAGATTGTTCCCTCTCTTGAAGACGTATTTGTTTCCCTTATTGAGGCGCGTGACCGGGCGGAACAACCTCAAAAGGAGGTATAACGATGGAATTGTTTCAATCGTATCGTTTAATTCACGAGAACTTTTTATGAGGAGAAAAATGCAATGAGAAGTAAAAATGTAATGATTTCACTTACCGTTTCGGCTGTTTTATTCACAAGTGTTCCTTTTGTGTCTCATTTTTCTCAATGTATGGCGCAGGATCCTGTTCATAAATCAGGATCCCATAAGATCAAAGGAGAAAAGAGCATGGAATTCCAAATTCCCCAACCATTACAGGTAGAACACGAAGAACTTCATGCTGAACTTGTCAAAGCTACTCAGGCAGGCGGCAAGACAGGAGATGCGGCAAAGGCCGTTGCGAATATCTTGCATCCGCACTTTGTGAAGGAGGAAGAATTTGCATTACCGCCACTTGGTTTATTGTCCCTTTTAGCAGAAGGAAAAATTACGCCAGAAATGAGAAGCGTTCTTGTAATGACCGATAAATTAAAGGCAGAACTCCATCAAATGCATCAGGAGCACAAGGCAATAGTTGCTGCCCTGAAGACTTTAAGTGATGCCGCAAAGGAAGAAAAGAAGATGGAATATATACATTTTGCTGAGAAATTGATGTTGCACGCACAAACTGAGGAAGAGGTTTTATATCCAACTTCAGTCTTAATAGGTGAATATCTGAAACTAAAACTCAAAAAGTAATGGAACAAGAATGTGAAGCTATTTCGAATCTCGGCAATTGTCCGCAAGGAATTCATCCATATCGTTCGTGACCCGAGGAGCCTTGGTATGGCCATTGCCATTCCAATGCTCCTATTAGTGCTTTTTGGCTATGCCTTGACACTTGATGTGGATGAAGTGCCCATGGTAGTTTGGGATCAGAGCGAATCCCAGGTAAGCAGGGAGTTCATCAGTCGCTTCGAAGGGTCTCACTACTTCTCCCTTAAGGGATATGCACGCAACTACCAGGAGTTGGAACAGGCCATCGATTCTGGCCGGGCCTTTGTGTCCCTCATAATTCCGACAGATTTTGCCAGGCGCATCGAGTCCGGGCGGTTGGTGCCCGTCCAGTTGATTGTAGACGGGAGCGACTCCAACACAGCCACTATTGCTATTGGGTATGTTGATGCGGTTGCCCAGACCTACTCACAGGACGTCGCCATTCGCGAGATTCAGCGGATCGGCGGACGCACGCTTCATCCACCGGTTGATATCCAGACCCGCGCCTGGTTCAATGCCGATATGGAATCGAAAAACTATATCATCCCCGGCCTTATCGCTGTGATTATGATGGTAATTGCCGCACTCCTTACCTCACTGACCGTGGCCCGTGAGTGGGAACGAGGCACAATGGAGCAGCTTATCTCCACGCCGGTAAAGAGCCAGGAATTGATCCTTGGAAAGCTTATACCTTACTTCGCCATAGGCATGTTTGATGTGCTATTGGCAGTGCTCATGGGAGAATATCTCTTTAACGTTCCGCTTCGCGGTAATGTTTGCTTGCTTTTTGGCATGGCGGCGGTCTTCCTGGCCGGGGCATTGTCGTTGGGCATGGCGATCAGCATACTTACCAAAAGCCAACTTCTGGCAAGCCAGTTGGCGATGGTGCTGACATTTTTACCGTCGTTCCTGCTGTCAGACTTTATGTATGCGGTCAGTAACATGCCGAAGGCAATCCAAATAATCACCTATGCGATTCCGGCAAGATATTTTGTGACCATATTAAAAGGCATCTATCTGAAAGGTGTGGGATTGGAGATTCTCGCCCTTGAGGCAGGGCTCCTGACCATTTTTGGCGTCGCCATGATGGTTTTGGCGAATGTGAAATTCAAGAAAAGGTTGATGTAACATGTACGAACGCATCAAACGTATGCTCGTCAAAGAATTCATCCAGATATTCCGCGACCCGAAGATGAAGGGTATGATCTTCCTGACACCCATCATTCAGGTGCTTGTTTTCGGCTATGCCGTGACGACCGACGTCAAACACGTCACCACAGCGGTCTATGACCTGGACAACAGCGTGGCCAGTCGCGAGCTTGTGGGCCGATTCGTGAAGTCAGGCTATTTCGACATCGTGAAATATATAACCAACGAAGACCATGACCGTAGGTTAATTGACCGGGGTAAAGCCCGGGTTGTCCTTCGCATGAACAAGGGTTTTGAAGACGACCTGCGGGCCGGGCGGACAGCACAGCTTCAGGTGATCGTAGATGGAACCGACTCTAATACGGCAGGGGTCGTGCTTGATTACAGCGCCAGGATCGTCAGGCAATTCTCGCAAAAGATTTTGATTACAAGATTCACCCGGATAAAAGGCCCAGCCCAGAAACCCGCACGTGTGGAGATGCAAACGCGCTCCTGGTTTAACGAAAACCTTGAGAGCCGCAACTTTTACGTGCCGGGTGTAATCGCCATTATCGTAATGCTCATCACCCTGATGCTTACCAGCATGGCGGTTGTACGTGAGAAGGAGATCGGCACGATGGAACAAATTATGGTCACTCCGATCACACAGACGGAGTTCATACTCGGCAAGACCGTGCCCTTTGCTATAATAGGTATCGCTGATGTAATCGTGATTACCCTGATTGGGATATTCTGGTTTGGGGTGCCGATCAGGGGAAATCTTTTCATACTCTTCATTGCCACAGCCCTCTATCTGATGACAACACTGGGTATAGGACTCTTCATTTCAACGGTCAGTAAAACCCAGCAGGAGGCTATGATGAGTGTCTTCTTCTTCTATTTCCCCGCGGTGCTCCTTTCGGGATTCATGTTTCCCATTGCCAATATGCCGGTAGTCGTCCAGTGGCTCACCTGCTTGAATCCATTGCGGTACTTCCTGGTGATCATCCGCGGCATCTTCCTCAAGGGAGTGGGGCCAGGCATTCTCTGGCCGCAAATGGCAGCGCTGGCCGTGATGGGCCTAGCCACATTATGGCTGGCATCGAGAAGATTTCGAAAGACCCTTGCATAAGAAGATATTGATTGGTTGAATAATGGATTTACAAATTCACGCTAACATTCGATTTTTAATCATGGATACAAGACTATATCGTCGCGGGGTTTAATCGAGGACAGATTTATCCCGATTATCTCAGCCGTTTGGGTGTTGAAGGTCAATTTTAATTTATCTGGTTGTTGAATACCCAATGAAGTCGTCGTTGGGTCGTTTAATAACGTTTGTGCCAGTTGAGCCGCCAGCAGACCCGTGTATCGATAATCCGGAGAAATAGAAATTAATGCACCTGCCTTAACAATTGCGCATGAAGTACAAAATGTCGGCAGGCGATTTTTCAAGGTTTTTTTGAAGATCGCATCGAGCGAATCTTTTGTAACTACCGTACCGTCAGGTATTATCCACAATGCATCAATTCTATTGATATTATTTTTTAATGCAGATGCGACCTCTTTTTCAGACAAGACCTCTGTTTTGATAAGGTTGAATTCAAATTTCCCCGCCACTGCGGTCGCTTCTGAAATAATTTTCCCGGTTTTTGTTGGGTCATAAATGACCCCCACATTCTTCTGTGCGCCAAGGATCTCTTTCAGAATGGCAAACTGGTCTTCTAAGGATGCCTCTGAAGAAATACCGGTAACATTAGCTCCCTGTAAATTGAAGCGCTCATGATTGATAACCATGCAAAATATAACGGGGATATCAGTAAATTGCTCTTTTGCGAGGGTTGCTGCAAGTACACCCACAGCCAGAATAAGCTTAGGTTTCAGTTTATCATCTTTGATATTTTGAATAACCCTTTTACATTCTTCTGTTTCTCCTTTTAAATCATAGATTGCCTTTATGGAGATATTTTTCCCTTTGCACCCTTCCTCAAAACCTTTCATTGCCTCGTTATAAGCCGCAATTTGCTGGCTTCGAATTATGATGACGGTATTTTCACTGGCATGAGTCCTGCCTGGTAGCGTGATTCTTTCTTTGGCAATTCCCGCAGAAATCCGGAATGATACGGAGAAAGTAAATATGAGTGCAAACCAAAACACTATGGTCTTCCCATGATTTACCATTGGGCAAATTGAACTCCTCTCTTTACACAGACTGATAAAAAAGAAGAGGCTAAAATAGACTATTGAATGAAAAAGATTGCCCCCCCCTGTAACAATCTCCGGAAGCGGTTTGCTCCGGGTAATCTTTTTATATTTTTACTTCTACGGTAGCATTTGCAGTTTCGAGCAACGTGTAATACCCTGATTCAGGTTCCTTAATGCGATCCTCATGTTGCATCTGTTTTGTGATATCCTGGGCTGTGCCATAGATACGAATGACGCGGCCTTGTGTCTTTCTCCATGACGGATGGGCATAATTGCGTAACCATCGGATTTCACCACCTTTCGTAATAATACGAAATTCCCTTATATCCGACTGACCAGATAACAAACAATCAAGGTGTTCAGCAAAGATGGAAATATCATCGGGATGAATGAGATTAAGCCAGCAATCACAGGTATTTGTTTCCTCAAAAGTATATCCGGTAATATGTACAAAGGAGGCGGTAACACATTCACATATAAGGGTACCGTTGGATTCGACCCGGAAGTCATATGCAAAGCTGGAGATACGCTTAAAGATGGAATGATAATGTTCTTCAAAAAAATTCATTGGGTTATAGGGAAAATACAATCGCGTTTTTTTCAGGGTGATTTAATTACTTATTGTTTTATTTTCTCTTTGATTATAACATGGCGTGATATTCTTACAAGAAAAATATTTCACTGAGAAATTGCTTCATATAACAGAGCGCTATATCATATTTTGATGGAGAAAAAGAATGTCGTTGGAAGCAATATAAGAAAATTTAGATTAAAGGGCGGAATTACTCAGGAAGAACTTGCCCTGATGAGTGGACTATCACAGGGTTATATAAACCAACTGGAGAGTGGCAAGAGAAACTATACGCAAAAGTCATTGGAGCTTATTGCAAACGCCTTATCAATGCCAATAATCGAGTTCTTCAGAGAAGAAAATGAAGATATTCCCATTGTTTCAGAAAAGGAAATCAGTTACCTAAAGAAAAGGTCATACAAAAAAAACTTTATACAAATTTTGAATGATTTGCCAGAACACATCGTTGAACACTATCTCATCCTTTTGAAATTAGAAAGAGAACTGCTGATGAAGGGTAAAGGAAATATATTGCAAAAAAAGGACTTATAAAAGAACTGGAGTGGTGTATATTGAGACATATTACCTATTTTGATATTCAGCGTTATACCCTTTTTGCAGTAAGTGTTCAACATCACCGGCTGGCAGAGGATGGCTGTAGACATATCCCTGGATATTGTCACACCGCAGTTTATGCAAAAAGGCAGCTTGTTCTTTGTTTTCGACGCCCTCGGCGACTACCTTCAGTTTAAGGCTTTCTGCGATAGCAATGATGGCGGTGACAATCGCCGCATCATCGGGGTTTGTGGTAATATCGTGTACAAAAGAACGGTCAATCTTGAGTGTATCTATGGGAAATCGTTTCAGGTAGCTCAGAGAAGAATATTGGGTGCCAAAATCATCAATAGAGAGGAGTATTCCCAGCGCCTTTAGCTCACGGAGCGCCAACAGGATTGCCACGTCATTTTGCATGACAATCCCCTCCGTGAGTTCCAGTTCAAGATAGTGTGGATCAAGGCCTGTCTTTTGTAATACTTGTATGATCGTGCTTACGAGATTTTGTTGCTTAAATTGACGCGCTGAGAGGTTTACCGTGACACGGAGCGTGTGAAACCCTGCATCATGCCATGTCCTGGTTTGGGCACAAGCCTTCATCAGTACCCATTCGCCAATGGGTACAATCAGTCCTGTTTCTTCCGCAATGGGGATAAATTTGGTAGGGTAGATCATGCCAAGGTCTGGATGCTGCCAGCGCGCCAGGGCCTCCATGCTGATGATTTGTCCCGTGTTTTGGTCTATCAGCGGCTGGTAATATACTAACAACTCTCCCTTTTCCAGCGCCTTTCGCAAGCCATTTTCCAGCGTTAACCTTTCAAAATTACTGACATTCATGTCATCCCTGTAGAACTGAAAGGTATTTTTGCCGTGTTCTTTTGCATGGTACATGGCAGTATCGGCCTTTTTGATCAAACTGCCTGCGTCGTCTGCATCTGATGGATACAGAGCAATGCCTATGCTGGGAGTTACGTGTACTTCGTGGCCTTCGACCTGAAAGGAACGGGACATTGCGTTGAGAATCTTCTGCGCAATAAGGACGGTATCCTGCGAGTTGGCAATATCGGGAATAATAAACGTAAATTCATCGCCACCCAGGCGTGACACGGTATCGCCCTCACGGACACAAGCCCTCAGGCGTTCTGCGACCGCCCTCAGCAACTGGTCACCAAAGGCATGTCCCAGCGTATCGTTAATAATTTTAAACCGGTCCAAATCGAGGAACATAACCGCAACCATCCGTCCACTGCGGTGTGCATGGGCCAGTTCCAGTTCCAGATGATCGCGAAACAGGATGCGGTTGGGCAGATTTGTTAATGCATCGTAATGGGCCATATAGAGAATGCGTTCTTCTGCCTCCTTTTTTTCGGAGATATCCTCATGTATGGCAACAAAATGGCATACCTTTCCCTGGGCATCCGGAAGCGGGGTAATCGTCTGGTTTACCGTATAAAGATCGCCGTCTTTTCGGCGATTGACAATTTCGCCACGCCAGACTTTTCCTGTAAGTATGGTCTGCCATACCTGCTGATAGAATGAGGAATCATGCTTGCCTGATTTGAACAGCCGCGGCGTTTTGCCACTGACCTCCCCCGCAGTATATCCGCTGAGCATGGTAAATGCGCTATTGACCCACTTGATGCACCCATCGCAGTCGGTAATAAATACGGCGTTAGCTACCGACTCCATGGCGATGCCTTGCAGTCGCAACTGCTGCTGATCCATCGCTATCAACAAGGTCACACTAATGCGTGCGGCCAGATTTTCAAGTATTCGAATGGTTTCCCTATCAAAGGCATTGGGTTTCAGGTCATACAGGCTTAGTATGCCGAGTATCTTGTCATTAACGAGCAAGGGAACAGCGGCAAATGACTGAAATCCATATCTGGAAGCGCATTCCAGACATCGTTTAATTGCAGGCTCCTGTGTGTTGCTGCTGGTCTGTGTCTTTTTACTGCGAATAGACAGGCCCATTGTGCAATAGCCATCAGGTGTATTATCCCAGAGCACCTTAAGCCCATGAAGATAGTTCGTATGGGTACCGGCTTTTGCAGAAATACTAACGGTACCATCAGGCTCCTTCATGCCGATCCAGATGAGGGGATAGACAAAAATATCAACAAGATGTGTACATACATAAGGCAGGATGAAATCCAGCGTTTGTCCCTGTAATACAAGTTGATCGATTTCGTGAAGCAAGGCATCAATAGCCATTGTTCGTTTGTGCTCCGTGATATCAGCAACAACTTCCATGATACCACAGACATTACCTTGCCCATTACGTAGAGGTGCTGCAGAGATTCCAATGTCAATCGGAGAGTCATTCCGTCTTCGTCCGCGCACCTCTATCCCCGTAAACGACTCTCCTTTCAATATTTTTTCACGCAATGCACTGAACTCTTCTTGCCTGTCTTCGGGAACATAAGGAAGAATATGGCCAAGTACTTCTTGTTTGCTCCAGCCAAACATGCGTTCGGCAGCCAGATTCCACATTGTAACATTTCCCTGTGGATCGCGCGCAATAATAGCCAAAGGTGAAGCCTGAATTAACGCCTGAAGAGTTTGGTTTGCTTCCCGCAGCGCCTCTTCAACATGCTTGTGTGTAGTTATATCTGTTGCAATTTCAAGCCGAACAATGCGGTCATCTATCCACTTTATCGCTTTGTTGGAAATGGTGTACCATCGGCCATTAACGGTATTCTGAAATTCCCAGGAATATATACCTGCAGGATTTCCATTCGCATCTAAAAGTTTATCATTGGTACAAAAACCACACTGATGCGGCTGATTCGCCTGAAATGTCTGCCAGCAGATTTTACCTGTTACATCTCCAAAAATATCCCGTAAACACTTGTTTGCATAAAGGATTTCGTAGGTTTTCATATCCGCAACATACACCAATGCATTCAAACTATCCAAAATTGAGGTAAGCCGTTCATGAGATTCATGTAACGCCTTTTCCGCCCGCTTACGTTCTGTAACATCTCTGGCAACACCTATAACCCCAACGATATTTCCTTGCTCATCTCTCAATGGAAGATTTTTATATTCACACACTATTCCGGTATCTTTAAAAGAAAGTTCAAATTGCGGACTTTCCCCTTTTACTGTTCTTGTATAGACATCCAACGCATTTTTCAGGTTTTTTTCGTCAAAAAGAGGCGAGAAGGGTTTCCCAAGAAATTTTTCAGATTTGTGTCCGGTAAGTTTTTCAAATATCTTATTTACAAATAAAATGTTTCCCTTTGTATCGCAAATATAGGCAAGGTCTCTTATTTCGGTGAAGAGTATTTTATATTTTTTCAATTCCTCCTCAGCCTTCTTCCGGTCGGTAATATCCCTTGCAATACCTATAGTCCTGATAATATTTCCTTTCCCATCTCTCAGATGAAAATTTCTATATTCACATACTATTCCAGTGTTTTTGAAATAGAGTTCAAATTGAAGGCTTTCCCCTTTTACCGTTTTTGTGTGGGCATCCATTGCTTTTTTCAGGTTTTCCTCATCAAAAAGAGGCGAGAATGACCTTCCTATAAATTCTTCTGGTTTATGGCCAGTAAATTTTTCAAATATCTTATTTACATATAGGATGTTACCCTGCGTATCGCAAATGTACGCGAGGTCTCTTACCTCCGAGAAGAGCATCTTAAATATTTTCACTTCTTCATGAATCCTCTCGCTTTCGGTTATATCCACAAATGCGACACCCACACAGTTATTCGAAAGGGGAAAGGCCTTAACGGATAAGACACTTTTAAAATTACCCGTATCGACAAAATGGTTTTCTTTTAATTCTCTTATTTTCCCGGAACGGATAACTTCGGCATATACCTTTGGGACTTCTGTCTTCATAAGGGCAGGAAAACTCTCAGCCATAGTCTTTCCAATAAGCCCCCCCATTGCCACGCCGGTAAATTGCGCCGCGGCAGTATTGGCGGCGATAAGTTTGCAGGTTTGTATATCGTCAATATTTTCCAGATGCCAGGCGACCAGGCCAATCTGGATATTATTCAAGATTTCTGCATAGAGTCGAATACACTCTTCGGCTTGCCTGCGTTCGGTAATGTCTTTAAAAACACACTGAACGATCTTCTTATCACCTAAAAGCGCAACACTGGCATTTATTTCAATAGGTATTTTACGACCATTTTTATGACAAGCGTACAGGTCTTTAATAAAAGCCATACTCCCGCTAACGTGTTCTTCAAAGATCTTCGCATAATGCATTACTTCTTCTTTAGGATGAAGTTGTGTTTGATGCATGCCGACAATCTCTTCGCGAGAATACCCAAGCAAGTTTTCTGCCCTTTTATTGGTATCGATAATTCTTCCGGATTCTGCATCGGCTATAAAAATAGCATCATGAGCAGTTTCGATGAGATTTCGGTATTTTGTTTCAACGTCTCGTAATGTTTCCGCATACTGCTTATATCCTGTAATATTCTGCGCTGTGCCATAGATGTGGATAGTTCGGCCGTGTGTCTCGCTCCATACGGGTTGAGCATAATCACGCAACCATCGTATCTCACCGCTTTTCGTGATGATACGAAATTCACTGATGTTAGACCGACCAGAAAACAGGCTATCGCGGTGCTGTAAGAAGATAGGCATATCTGCAGGATGAATGAGGCTAATCAAACCGCCGCGCTCGTCCAGTTCTTTCGGTGTATACCCGGTGGTATAAACAAAGGCTTCAGTCACGCATTCGCATACAAGTGAGCCGCCAGTCTCAACGCGGAAGTCGTATGCAAAGTCGGAGCTGTATTTGGAGATGTCATGGCCGCGTTCTTCAGAAGCCTTCAATTGCTTGTTGGCCTCATCACACTTCCTGCTCAGGGTAATTTTCTCAAGGCTTTCCTTTACGGCAACAGGCAAACGGTACAAATTCCTCTTGAGAACATAGTCACTCAAACCGGACTTCATCCCCGCCACGGCAATTTCTTCGTTACCGGTATCAGTAACCATGATCACGGGTATGTCAGAAAACCGCTCTTTCATTATCCTGAGAATCCATAAACCGTCTGCCCAGTCCAGGAGGTAGTCGGTGAGCACCACATCGGAGTAGCCCCGAACGATTGCCTCATCAAAATCTTCTCGCCTTACCACTTCCAAAAACTCTAATCCGTAAAATTCTTTTTGGAGTACCTGCTTAATCCGTTCGCGGTCATCCCGGTGATTATCGATGATCATGAATTTCATAGTTTTCACTTCTCTGCAGTAAGCCTAATTTAATGTCTGTGTCTGCCTTTGAAAGACACTGAAAACAAAAAAGCCTTACTATCGAAAAATGTTTCAATGACAATTTTCGATAGTAAGGCTGTCTTTCATGTTTTAAATTTATAAAGACACTTTTCTTTAAGTCCACTGATTGCTCAGGGTATGCCTTTCATATATTCTATTTTAACTGGCCTTATTTAACATGGCCGATGTTCTATGTCAAGTAAAATTTAACAAAGTGTGTTATTGTCGTTGCTGATAATAGTTGTTATCATTTATTTTATGGAAAGATCAAATGAACGAAAAGAAAATGGATTTATGGAATATAAAACCATAGCCTCAATTGTTACTCCTTTGGGTGAAGGTGGCATTGGTAAGGCTATTGTGTCTGGTCCGGACGCTTTGAGTGTCGTCAATAATGTATTTCGAGGAAAAGGGATTGACGATCTTCGCAGAGCCACTAGTCATAAGTTTTATTACGGACATATTTTTGGTGGGGGGCAAAGGATTGACGAGGTTATTGTAAATATAGTAAAGAAAGGGGATAGTTTTACCGGGGAAGATGTAGTAGAAGTAAATTGTCACGGTGGTATCCGCGTTCTGATGCGTATCTATGAATGCCTAAAGTTTGCAGGTGCTGTGTGTGTTGAATGGGATGAGTTGCTATTGCAGTCCTGTGAAAATAACAAGATGGATTTTATCCAGAAGGAGGCACTTCTGGAGGTTGTCCGGGCACGGACCAGGTTAGGTATGAAGGTCTTACTGGATCAAAATGCAGGAGCACTGTCGGAAGCACTCAAAAAAGGGTTAGAGATCATTGAAAAAATCAGGCAAGCCTTGTACAAAGAGTCCTCTCACCATGGAACAATTTCGTACACAGACCAACACAAAGAAGAGGAAAAATCCCCTTTAATCCCACCTTGCAAAAAAGAGATTTCAAATATTCTTCCTTTGAAAAAGGGGTGCGGGGGGGGATTGTCGGATGAGAATAGTGTGTTAGTTTCTGCCCTGCTAGCACATATTGAGAGCTTGTTGAAAACGGCTTCTTTGGGTATGGCGCTGACCACCCCGCAAGTTTTGATAATTCTGGGCAAACCCAACGTAGGTAAATCGACCATTATAAATACCCTCCTTGGGGAAGAGCGGATGCTTGTCCATCATGAGCCAGGGACGACGCGGGATTATGTGAGCGAGTTTATTTCGGTCGAGGGTATTCCCTTTGAGCTTGTGGATACAGCAGGTATGCGGGATACGAGCGATAAACTGGAGGTTATGAGCATAGAATTGACGCTGGAACAACTTCATCGTTCCGATAAAGTTATTGCGATGTTTGATAATTCCAGGTCTTTTGATCAAGAGGATGAGGAGATCCTGAATACCTTAAACCTATGGTTGAAGACAGAAAATTTTGACAATCTGCACCAAAGAGGAAATATGAATGCAATTACACCTGTAGTGAACAAATGTGACCTGCCTGTAAAATTAGACAGGCTCAGAATCGAATCCGCGCTTCGGCAGTCAGTATGTTGCATATCTGCCGTGAAGAAGGATGGGTTTGAAGAATTATACACGAGGCTTGTAGAGGAATTTGATACAGAATACAACCCCATGAGGCCGGTAGTATTTAATAGAAGGCAGTATCTATTGATGACAAAAGCCAATGTCCTGATTAAACAAGAAATAGAATGTTTGATTGAAAGAGGCAGTACCAATAGGGCGCTTCAAGTAATCAATGAACTGAAAGCCATTTTTACTTCATGTTTAAAGGGGCCTTAATAGATCGAAATATTTATCACGAATTTTTACGGAATCATATTGGATCGCCAGAAGGGGCACCGTGCCCCTACAGATTCATTTCTGTGAGATTCCATGTCTAGCAGTGGTAAATTGGTGCGACTAGTTTATCCTTCAATAGTGGCCAATGCAATGCCTCGCGTAACTGGACATAGCTTTCTGCACAACAACGGGCAAGATTCCGTACCCTTCCAATATAACCGGTACGTTGTGTGACCCCAATAGCCCCGCGGGCATCCAGCATATTAAAGGTATGTGAGCATTTTAAGACATAATCATAGGCGGGCAGAACCAATCCCTCTTTTATGAGCCGCCGGCATTCCTTCTCAAATAATTCGAAGAGTTGAAAAAGCATGGCAGTATCTGCAACGGTAAAATTATAGGTGGAGAATTGGACTTCATCCTGTTTATGAATATCTCCGTAGGTACAGCCTTTGACCCATTCAAGGTCGAAAACAGATTCTTTTTTCTGGATAAACATGGCGATGCGTTCGAGTCCATAGGTAAGTTCCAGTGTAATAGGCTCGAGTTCAAAACCACCCACTTGTTGGAAGTAGGTAAACTGGGTGACCTCCATCCCATCCAGCCATACCTCCCAGCCAAGGCCGGTAGCACCAAGGGTGGGTGATTCCCAGTCATCTTCGACAAACCGCACGTCGTGTTTAACAAGATCAATTCCCAAAAACCTTAAACTGTTTAAATAGATATCCTGGGCGTCATCAGGAGCTGGTTTTATTATTACCTGGAATTGGTAGTAATGTTGCAGTCTATTGGGATTTTCCCCGTACCGGCCATCGGTTGGACGCCGGGAAGGTTCCACATAAGCGCATTTCCATGGTTCAGGTCCTAATGCCCTGAGAAATGTTGCAGGGTTAAATGTCCCGGCACCCTTTTCACTATCGTAGGGCTGCCATATTACACAACCATAATCAGACCAATAGTTTTGCAGTTTTAAGATAATTTCCTGAAAAGTCACGGGAGTCCTGTTCTAACAAACTGTGCTGAAAAAAAGAAAAAGGGGATAGGAAAACATAGTTAGGATTAATTATTTTTCTTATATTCTCCCCCGTTCACCCATTTTCCTCCATCTTACACGCATTCTAAATCAGGTAGTTCGGAGTGTATCACGATACGTTTATCGTGTCAAGCAAGAATCAGACATTGTTTTGGGCTGGAATTTGGGAATATCAGAGACCTGTGATGGTATTGACAATCTCTTGCGGATTTGTTATTTTTAAAGTTTGATTGCATGTGCAGATAAAATAAAGAGAATGTGAGTCCATTTAATTCAGGAGTAATGTATGACTGAAAAAATGAAACATGAAGAGGGTTTTGAGTTTCAAGCGGAGATAAAGAAGTTATTAAACATCCTTTCACACTCCCTTTATACGCATAAGGAGGTTTTTTTGAGGGAACTCATCTCCAATGCCTCCGATGCACTGACCAAGATCCGATATTACTCCCTCACAAATCCGGATTACGAAGGAAAAGACTTGCCTCTCGAAATCAACATAGATGTAGATGAAAAAAATAAGACATTAACGATCAGTGACACCGGCATTGGAATGGCGAAGGATGAAATTATTCAAAACGTAGGAACTATTGCAAAATCGGGGTCACTGGAATTTATAGCAAACCTATCGGAACAGGCCAAGAAAGATTCAAACATAATAGGTCAATTTGGTGTTGGTTTTTATTCTGTATTTATGGTTGCCGATGAGGTCAGGATCAGAACAAAATCTTATAAAAAGGATGAACCTGCATTTGAATGGCATTCAGATGGTACTGGAAAATATTTTTTAAATCCCATCGAAAAAGAACGACGGGGAACCGATATTGTAGTTCATCTGAAAGATGATGAAAAAGAGTATATTGAAAAGTCCAGGATCCAATCTATCATTAAAAAATACTCGAACTTTGTAAGCTTCCCCATCATGGTCTGTGGTGAAAGGGCTAATCAGATTACGGCCATCTGGAAAGAACCCAAAAAGAATATTACCGAGGAACAATATAACGAGTTTTACAAATTTATCTCAAACACAGAAGATACCCCTCTTTTCCATTTACACACCTCTGCCGAGGCGCCAATCCAGTTTTCCAGCATAATGTATTGCCCCTCCACAAATTATGAAACATACGGCTTTAAAAAATTGGAACACGGAGTTCATCTATACTCCAATAAAATCCTGATCCAATCTGACTGTAAAATGCTTTTGCCCGAGTATATGAGGTTTATCCACGGCGTGGTAGACTCTGCCGATATTCCTTTAAATATTTCACGAGAAACGTTTCAGGACAACAGGATAATCCACAAGATGAAGAGTATCCTCGTGAAACAAGTGTTGACGCTCTTACAGGATATGGCGAAGAACGAGAAGGAAAAATATGAAACCTTCTGGAGACAATTCGGGAGGATTCTGAAAGAAGGAGTGCACTTTGATTTTGAAAATAAGGATACCTTAGCGCAGTTGATGAGGTTCAATTCCTCCATGTGCAAGAGTCCCGACGAGCTTCTTTCTCTCAAAGAGTACATAGACAGGATGAAACCAGACCAGAAAGAAGTTTATTACATAACGGCGGTAAACCGTGAAACGATGGAAAAAAGCCCTTATTTGGAAATATTCAGGAAAAAAGACATAGAGGTGCTGTATTTAACAGACCCGAATGACGAATTTCTCCTCTCCGGACTTCATGAATTCGAAAAGAAACCCATCCGTTCGGCCGACCAGGCAAATCTGGACTTGCTGAAGGATAGCGACAAGAAGATTGTGGACACGACGGAAGAGCCTCAGAATTATGAGGAGATGTTCAAGCATCTTATGAAGACGATTAAGGTAACTCTGGCGGACAGGATTATTGACGTTAAGGAATCAAACCGGCTGGTCGACAGCCCATGTTGTCTTGTAAACCCCGATGGAGTACCCAGCGTGCACGTGCAGAAACTCATCCAGATGGTGGACAGCAACTATAAGATATCCAAAAAGATCATGGAGATTAACCGGAAACATCGGATGATCCAGAACCTGGCAAGGATGAATGAGAATCCAAGCCATCAACCATTAATTGAAAAGATTGTAAACCAGCTCTTCGAAAATGCATTAATGCAGGACGGGGTCGTCTACGACCCCACGTCCATGGCCCCCCGCCTGAATGAGCTTTTGGAAGAATTGACAAAAGCGACGCTTGGGGAAGGGAAGAGGATTATTGTTTAGTGTTACGAGAATAATTTTGCTTTCATGAAAGGGGGGATAAGGCAAAAGGGGACAAATCTTTATTGATGACAAATTAGCAAAACATATATAAAGTTTGACTTATCTAATATTTGCCCACAAAATACGGCTCAGATTCACCAAAATAAGAATTCTTGTTTTAGATGTTGAAACCGATAAACACAGATCGTCGGGATCACGAACATAGATTTAAGCCTGAATAAGGAGATTTTGTGAAATTACGTGTGATAGTTGAACAGGATGAAGCAGGATATTATGTAGCGGAGGTTCCCGCACTTCCAGGTTGTCTTTCTCAAGGAAAAACCCAGGAAGAAGCCATTGCCAACATAAAGGAGGCTGTTGAAGGATGGCTTGAAGTAATGGAGTCCAAACAGTCGTTTGACTCTGATAATCTTGTTGAAGTTGCCGTATAATGAGTAAGCGTCTGAAACTCTGTTCAGGAGCAGAAGCTGTCCAAAAGTTTAAAAAAGCAGGATGGTCTGCGGTTCGGCAAAAAGGTTCTCATATAATGCTAACAAAACCCGGCTATCAGTGGACATTATCCATACCTCAACATAGCGAACTCGGTCCTGGTTTGCTTCGCAAATTGATACGTCAAGCAGACCTTACTATAGAAGAATTTAACGACCTGTGATTTATTCTCATATTTGTTTCTGAATGTCCCTTACTCCATCTTTTGAAATACTTGCACCGGTTATCTTCCTTGGCCCGACAGTACAAGTTGTGTAAGGTTGGGTATAGCCTAAGCGAAATCCAACAATTGACAGAGTACTCACGGAAAATGTTGGGTTTCGTCTCCTCAACCCAACCTACGAAACTAACTAATTATTGTAGAGTAAAACACTGGCGAAGTGGCTACAGGTTGACATTTGTATTACCCGTTTCTCTCCGTTTCCTCTGAGAGTGTCACAGTATCTCAACCATACCCTATTTCCAGCATCTTCTCGTCAAACCGTACGTGAGGTTTTCCCTCATACGGCTTTCCTATGCTCTTCGCAACAAGACATATACACCTATCGGCTTGGATTTGCTTTCGGGTAAACATATCGAATTCGGTAGTCATTGAACAGATCCCATTTTTCGTATATCTCTTCCCTACTCCACTTCCTCCAGCCAAAACCTTTCAGTTTCTTTCTGCGCATGACAAACTTTCGCACCTTCATCTCTCTGTAATTCCTGACTTTGCTGAAGGTGCTATTGCTATTGCCTATCCTGAAGTAATTCACCCAGCCCCTGATTATTGCATTGACTGTTTGTATCACTTCTTTGAATGGCTTGTTCCAGTTTGCCTTGAGCGCCGCCTTTATCTTCTTGCCGATTTCCTGTCGTTTCTTCTTGCGGCGGAATATGTCAATGAAAATTAGACACATTTTTAAATAATTTAGACTCTAAAGGTAGAGTTGAATTTTGTTTTGGTTGATTAATCCAGGCAGCCACAGGCATACTTGGTGGTTTAGGCGAAATTCCTTTGAATCGTTCAGGATGATTTTCAAAGGCGGTTTTTAGGACAAGACAACGTTCTTTCATAATTTGATCCGTACGTCCATAGTGGACGTCTTCGGGTTTCAAAAGTCCGATGCCGGAATGACGATGTTCTTTATTGTACCAGGTAAAGAAACCCTTACAGAAGACCCTGGCATCCTCAATCGAGCCGAAAGTATCTGGGAAATCCGGCCTGTACTTGAGGGTTTTAAATTGTGACTCCGAATAGGGGTTGTCGTTACTGACGTAAGGACGAGAATGACTTTTTGTTATTCCCAGATCAGACAGAAGAAACGCCACAGGCTTAGATGTCATGCTTGAGCAACCATCCATCCGACGACATAACGGCTGAAGATGTCGAGAATGACATACAGATAGAAATATGTCCACTTTGCAGGTCCTCTGAGTTTTGTTATATCCCATGACCATACCTGATTAGAAGCCGTTGCCAGAAGCTCCGGTTTCTGGTAATTGGGTCTGAGCACCTGGTTTCTTCTTTCACGTACTTCGCCATGTTTTGTAAGAATACGGTACATGGTTCTCGTAGAACACAGGTAGGTTCCTTCATCAAGCAACGTTGCATAAATCTCATGCGGGGCCTTATCAAGAAAGCGTTCGCTATGTAAGATATCAAGAACCGATTGCTGTTCCTGCTCTGACAATGCCAGGGGAGGCTTCGAAGATACTCTTTTACCAGAAAGGTCTTTTTTGCACTTTTGGTAGTAATAATAACTCGCTCTTGGGATACCCAGCGCCTTGCAGGCCTTTTTGATGCGCACCTGTTGAGCAAGAGATTCAGCAGCATGCATCATATCTTCTCTCCGGTTGGGGTGAGCGGTATCTGAAGTATTTCCGAGAGTTTTTTTTGGACGTCAATAATGGTTTCTGCCTGTTTGAGTTTCTCTTTCAGCTGCTGGTTTTCTTTTTCCAGTTCAGCAATACGACAAACGGAAGGATCCATGTTTTTCGCCTTTGGGCCACGATGTTTTGGGGAAAGTGCTTCCAGTGCGCCTTTCTCCTGTTGGCGACGCCACGTGGTGAGATTGGACGAGTAGAGTCCTTCACGACGTAAAAGCGCCCCAATTTGACCCTGTGTAGTACATGCCTCCGCCTCTTGAAGGATGCGGAGTTTGTATCTTGCGGTGAATTTCCGACGAACAGCCTTCTCTGTTACCTCAGGATCAGGAAAATGACCACTTTGGGTCGCGCTGCCTGTGGAAACTCCAGTCGCCCTACGGGCTCCTTCCGTTTCCACAGGCATGTTATCTGTTTTCAGACTTATTGCACTACGATTTTTCATAGTTTTTCTCCTCTACGCCCTACACTAAACTATATGGGGTAAAGTGTCCAACTAATATTGACACAGAGGGAAATGGCAATTTATTTTGCTTCGAAAATCAATAAGCATTAAACTGTATAAACAATGCCGTCATCTCTTTCTCAGAGGATTTTGTGTGCCATGTCACATATATGTGACGACACACTTGCGTGCCATGACACACTTTTTTCTTGGTCCCACCAATTGATCAATTTCATTTTTTACCTCTCTTAACAATCAACAAACAAACATCTTCTGATAAAAATTACACAATGGGGCCTTTTGCTCTTGATTATGGCACATCTTTTGACATGTTTAATCAGCGTTATGATTTAAAAATTTTTTTTGACATCAAATCTAAAAAATGTAAGATTCGTTCAAAAAAGGCATCACGAGAAGGGCATACCCTGAGTGATCAGGGGACGCAAAGCAAAGGGTCTCTCTAAGCCGTTTAAACGGTTTAAACTGTTTCAACAGTTTATGGTAAGACAGCCTTACTGCCGAAGATGTTTTCAATAAACATTTTTGCAGTAAGGCTTTTTTATTTTTAAAGGAGGAGAGTAAGATGAAAAGGCGGAGCAAGGTCCTTGTAGTACCTGCAGGTCTTTTATTGATTATGTTTTCGGTAAATACACTTATAGCTGCACAGGAGGGTACCGGCAAACCGTCAAAGGCAGAGGTTATGCAAAGGACGAAGAAACTCCAGATGCCTTTTATAGCCAATGAAGGGCAAGCCGATGAAAGGGTACTGTTCTATGCCAACACCTTCGGAGGAACGGTCTTTGTCACGAAGGATGGAGAGATTGTCTATGCCTTTCCGGGAAGGGATGAGGGGCATGAAACAAGGGTCAGCGGTCAGGAATCAAGGCTCGGAGAAATGGATTACGGACCATGGATAAAGGGAAGCGGTATTCGATCAAAATCGGAGATCCTTGATCTATTTCTTATTTCATATCATGAACCGGCATCAAGAATCGTTTATTCAAGTCCTAATCCTATTATCCCACAATCCGAATTCCAAAATCCAAAATTCGTAATAAAAGCTGTTGCCCTAAAGGAAGAATTGGTGGGTGGAAAGATGAACGAGATAAAGGGTGAAGCAAAGGCCATAACCAAGGTGAACTATTTTAAAGGGAAAGACTCGTCCCAATGGAAGACCAGTATCTCAACGTACGATGTAGTAACGTTGGGAGAAGTATATGAGGGAATTGAATTAAAGCTGAAAGCTTGCGGTAACAATGTGGAAAAGCTCTTTCATGTAAAGCCTGATACAAACCCTGATCAAATAAAGGTAAAACTCAGTGGCGCAAAGGCATTAAAGGTGAATGAGGAAGGACAGCTTGAGGCAGAGACCGATTTCGGAACTGTAAAATTCACCAGGCCAATAGCTTGTCAGGAGATTTGTGGGAATCGGGTGGAGGTGGCTGTTGAATACAACATTCAGGGGTCAGAAGCCAGAAATCAGAATACAAACACAAACCTTAATAATCCGAAATCCGAAGTCCAAAATCAGAAAATGGAATACGGTTTCAAGGTCGCCTCCTACGACAAGACCAGAGAGCTTGTCATTGATCCACTCCTTGCATCAACATATTTGGGAGGATCTTCGAGTGAGCTTGGTTATAGTATCGCCACAGACCCAGTTGGAAATGTATATGTGGCCGGCCAGACTCTGTCAACAGACTTTCCAACAACCACGGGTGCCTATGATGCTTCTTATAATGGTGGTAACGGAGATGCCTTTGTATCAAGGCTCAATGGAGATTTAACAAGCCTCCTCTCCTCCACATATTTGGGAGGGTCTGGCACTGATTTTAGCTATGCTATAGCCATAGCTATAGACTCAGATGGGAATGTATATTTATCTGGTACGACTGACTCATCAGAGTTTCCAATCACCACTGGCGCTTATGACGTTTCTTATAATGGTGGTGATGGAGATGCCTTTGTATCAAAGCTCAATGGGGATTTGACCAGCCTCCTCTCATCCACATATTTGGGAGGGGATCAAGATGATAATGGTGAATCCATGGTTATAGACTCATCTGAAAATATCTTCGTGGTTGGGAGAACGTTCTCAGTAAACTTTCCAACAACCTCTGGCGCTTATGACGTTTCTTATAATGGAGGTAGAGAAGTCTTTGTATCAAAGTTTAATGGAGATTTAACAAGCTTGCTTGCATCCACATATCTGGGGGGAGATCAAGATGATTTAGGGGGACGCATAGCAATAAAAACAGACGGAAATTTATATGTAACCGGTGCTACTTCTTCAGTAGATTTTCCGACAACCACAGGGGCGTATAATACATTACATAATGGAGGTAGGGACGCCTTTGTATCAAAACTCAGTAATGACTTAACAAGTATCCTTACATCCACATATTTGGGAGGGAGTGGAAATGACGATGGTGGACCCATAATTATAGACGCAGACGAAAATGTATATGTATCCGTTCAAACAGATTCGGCAAACTTTCCAACAACTGCGGGTGCCTATGATACTTCTCATAATGGTTCTATAGATAGTACGGTTTCAAAGCTCGACGGGGATTTAACCAGCCTCCTTGCATCTACATATCTGGGAGGGACTATTGTTGATGTAGTATATTCCATGGCCATGAATTCCAGTAGAAATATTTATGTTACTGGATGGACTAATTCAACGGATTTTCCGACAACCATGGAGGCTTATGATATATCTTTCAATGGCTATCCGTGGGATGCTTTTCTGTCAAAGTTGAATGGGGATTTAACAATTTTATTTGCATCCACATATCTGGGAGGGTCTGCCGATGATTTAGGCTACTCCATAGCCATAAATTCTAATGAAAATATATATGTGTCTGGAGCAGTTAAGTCAACAGACTTTCCTATAACTCCTAGCGCCTATGACACTTCTTTTAATGATATTTCGGATAATTATGATGTCTTTATATCAAAATTTGACAGCAATCTTTCTGCTCAAATAACGTCAACGCCTACTCCAACACCAAGTCCAGTTGTGACCCCCACTCCCAAGCCTGAAGTTATTCCGGCAGCGGTAGATATAAAACCCGAAACTATTAACCTTAAGAGCAAGAGTAGCTTTAAAGCATTTATTAAGCTTCTTTCGCCTTATGATGTTAACAAAATAGTAACAGACACAATTGAATGTGAAGGGGCGGAAGCCATCGATGGAAAGGTTGACAAGGATCGATTTATTGCAACATTTAAAAGACAAGACTTAGACTTAGATTCGGATTCTGATGAAGAACTTACCGTAACCGGTGAACTAGAAGACGGCACAAAATTCGAGGGAAGCGACATTGTGAAGATAATTAAAGTAAATTGAAATTTGTCGTGATAGGCGTTTAATAAAAATAAGGAAAATAGTAAATTAAATGCTTATTGTGATAGAAGCGGAAACAATAAGCAGGGCAGATATCTTTGTCGATTTTGTTACAAACATGGACTTTGAAAAAATTGAAAAGCAATCATGGATAACTAGGGGCGAGGATACTTTAAAACGTTGGAAAAGAGAAGCATTTACCGGTTGGTCAATAGGTTATGGCGGACATATTTCTGCAAGGCTATATGACAAGACTGTTGAAAAAAAAGAGCGGTAAAGAATATCTCCGTGAAATATGGGTTAATCAGGGTTGGAATAAAGAACAAGGGGTATGGAGACTCGAATTTCAGCTAAGAAGGGAATTTTTAGGCCAGGTGTCCATAAAAACGTTTTTAGACCTTTTGAGTAAAGTTAATGATGTTTGGAGATACTGTACATGTGATTGGTTAAAACTTGCCATAGATGACAACACACAAAATCGGACACGAAAGAAGCTGTAATGAACTGCCGGGAAGAAGCACAAAACCATCTGAAAAGGGAAACACGAGGTAAAGATAAAGATTATTTGAGAACAAAGATAAATCTGAAAAAGAAAAAATATAATAAGGTTTTAAACAAGGCAGTAGGCAATTTGAGTGAAAACAACCAGAAATGAAAAAACGATACGCAAATATTAAAGAAGTATCTGAATATACCTCTTTGCCTATAAAGACATTGTACGGTTGAGCAAGTCAGGGAAGAATCCCCTCTATCAAATATGGCAGGCGCGCTCTTTTTGATTTGGAAGACATTGATAGTGTAATGGCATCTTTGAAACGAAATACAAATCACGATAAAAAAACGGTTAACAAAATTGCTGGAGATATTTTGTGGAACTAATTATAGTCCCTGGTAGCGGTCATACAGACACAATCAGTCACGGGAAAGGAGGTATTGATGTTTAAACGTGGCGGTGTCTGGTGGACTTGTATCAGGTACAGAGGTAAAAAGATTCAGAGAAGCCTTGAAACAACCGACAAAAAACTCGCCCAGTCAATAGAGGCAAAGGTCAGAACCGAAATAATCGAAGGTAAATACTTTGAGAAATCTATTGGTGATAGCAAAACTTTTAGAGACATGATGGAAAAGTTCATGAGAGAGCATGCACCAAATGTGTCAAACAGTATGCAAATAAGCTATGCTTCGTCTCTAAAACACCTGAATCCCTATTTTGGGCAGTAAAAGTTGTCGGAGATAACCCAGAAGAAGATTTCTGGGTACAAGGTTTTAAGGAAAAGTGTGAAGTGTCAAATGCTTGAAAACCCTTGATTTTATTGGTGGAGCTGAGGGGATTCGAACCCCTGACCTTTTGAATGCCATTTCTAAAAAGGGTATTTTTAGCATTTTTCATAACTAAGTGGCCTTGTGTCTGTTGCGACTGTAACTATTTATAAAATAACAACTTAATATAAGTTTGAAATTCTGGCAACTCCGTTTGATTTCTTTCGATTCCGTTGGGGTCGGTCACAATTTGGTCACAGTATAGATTTATTGTATTATGGTTAAATCGTAACATAGGACTTTAAATTTGTATAAGTTCAACCGATTTTTAAATCTTTAAAATATGTCTTATAAAATCCGCGATCCCTTGAAAGAAGAAAATCAGCATGTACAAGGGCATGAGCACCGATAATAAAATCACTGAGGATTCGTTGCCTAAATGTAATAGAAGAATGGCAGTTCTGACAAGTAAGGGTTATTCCTTTTCCACATCGAGGACATTGTAACGAGCGCTTCTTATCTTTTGCATACTCGTCCCATCGGTTACCTGCAATATACAATGCCTTTTCACCAGAATAAACAAGTTCTGTTCCAGTATCAGAAAGAAAAGTTCTCAATTCCTTTTCCGATAAAAACAGGGAGGCAAGTTCGGCATATACGATCTCGCTTATGATCAGTTGCCCTCTTTCGATATGCTCATCAAGCAACTTTTTTGATTTGAAACAATAATTCTCATCAGGGATAAGTATATCAAGGAATATATTGGTATCTACTGCAGTTATCACGTTCCTCTCAAATCCTTAATTATTTCATCGGTTTTTTGCCCTCTATATTTTTTCAGCCTGCCTACCCACTTATCAAAAGGGGATTTCTTTACAGATTTTTTAATATAGAATGTACCATTTTTTTCTTCAAAGGCTAAGTCTTCTCCTGGCCGAATACCAAGTTTGTCCCTGATTTCTTTGGGAATAGTTACTTGACCTTTAGAAGTAATTTTTACCGTCAACATAAAGCCTCCTATCGAGCTCCACTACTCGTTAATAACAATAGTACATCAATCTCGTAATTCTTTCGTGACTTTGTTGAATTACAATATTATCTTTAACATAATTTCAATGAATTTCCAATAAGATTTCCACGGCTTCAAAATAAGAACGTAATTTTTTAAAGAGCTCACCAATTTTTGGTTCTGTTCTTTTTTTCAGGAAATATCACAAGGACTTCTAATGTCTCCTGTGTTTCTGGTTTTTCAATCAATCCAATCACCCCATTGTGATATTGCCTTTTATTGCATTCATGTTCCCGGATAACCTGTAACGATTCACCCACGTTCTTTCCCAAGAAAAACCGAAAAAAGGCTTGTATTCTTCTTCATTTTTTGTATTATCATCCCTTTTAAAGTAAAAGCAGTTTCTTATCATCTCTCCATTTAAAGAATCTTGACATTGTAAAACGGTAAATGATGATCTCTGTTTGTCTTCGCCAAAGACGTTCGCACGACGATGATCTACACCTATGTCTTGAGCAAAGGAGGTCACGGTGTCCGAAGTCCGGCGATGGGTTGTAAGCCGGATTATACAGTCTGTATAATCCGGAATGGGCAATGGGAGAAAATGCAGAAATAGCTGGATGTGAAAGTAGTTACAACGCGTGACAAGAAGGCATGGCTACTTCTTATATTATATAGCGAGATGGTCTGTGATTGCCGTTTTATACAGATTGTATAATCATTGTTAGCCATGAAAGAGGAGGTGCGCAAATGAAGAGAGTAAGTTCTGTTGTCTTCGGTGCTATTCTGATTGGTTTAATTCTCGTTGGGTGTGCAACAACACAGCATTTAGCAACACCATCAGGAAAGCCAGAGGTGAATATCACTACTACAGATAGGGGAAAAATAAAGTCGGTGATTATTAACGAGTTTATGAATGCGGGTTTTTCATTGGTTTCTGAAAGTGACTACAGTGTCGTGTTCTCAAAACCAGTGGAAGGGTTTGGCGGCGTTATGTATAAGGCAATGCTTGGGAATTCATACTCTTCCAATCCAGAATGGAATGCCAGGATAAATATGGCGGCACTGAATGATTCGACAAGGGTCATGGCGCAGGCTGTCGTTAGAATGCAAAATGCCTTTGGGCGAGAGGATGTAAATGATATGACAACTGGAAAAGCTGGAGCGCAATTGCAGGAGATACTGCAAAAAATAAAGGTTCAAGTTGAAACGCAATGAATTAATGGCTAACAACCGCATCAACTCGGATTGGTAATTCCGCTGCACTCCATTGCCAGCCGGTTATGCGGTTAGTTATACGACCGAAACAAGACATTGCGCGACACGAGGAATTGATTTTGCTGCTTTTGGATACTTGGAAATGACGAAAACCGATTTTAACAGCCTACTGCATAGAACCGACGAGAAATTCCAGAAATGCTGGGAAATTCTTGGCACTTTGAAAACCAAGCCAAATAAATCTCTTCAACTATTCCAACCCATGCTCTGTGATGCCCTTTTCGATTTGTCGAACAGCTATAGGGTGATTTCACAGGAACGCAAGCGTCTGATTTCGAAAAAGCAAGAATTGTCACCTTCTTGGTTTTCTAAACGACAGAAGCTCTTAGCTTCTCGTCAAGAAGCAATTGTTCAAGCCGGTGCAATCGGAAGAACAATGGGCGATTCCTTCGCGTGGCTACTTTACAGGAATGATCTGAACTTATTAGAACAACACCTGAAGCATATTGAAACAAGTCATATGCCACCGGGATTTGGAGGTCTCGGAGAAAAGGAGTTTGTTAGGGGAGTGCCGCGGATAGGCAACTTTATAGTCCTCTATCACGGCGCAACCAGCATATTGCGGCTAGGTGACGTCAGTCTAATTGACGTAAAAAGCTTCAGGGTTGTAGGCATCGGCGAGTTGAAAACCACCCCAAAGAAGCCCGGCGAACTATTAATCACATTATTGGTTATAGGAAACAAGGAACTTCTTCCCGCTGAATCAGTAATCAAGATACCATCATCGACAAATACCTCCGTGAGTGATTTTTCGCCTGCAATGAAAGCAAGGTTAGATCGTCAGATAGATCGGACCGTAAAAGCCATATCATCGTCGCACGTTACGAAAGAAGGGTCTCAAATGAGCATGAGGGTGGAAACGTACGTTCTTGAATTTGAGAAGATGTTGAGAGGAGCCCGAGTTGGTCGTTTTTCCTACGCGCAGTTTGGGCCAGGGTTGTTGTGCGTAGTTTATAGACACAGGAAACGAAACCTCCGCTCGGTCCTATTACCTGATAAACAAATTGATTTTACAAAGAAACTTGATGACCTTAGCCGGCATACGTTGAAAATAGTCCTACCTGACTCGCTACACAACTGCATAGATATATGTAGCTTAATATATCGTCGAAACGGAGCCACGAGATTTCAACTGGGAACTTTGCCTGTGTTTTGGTGGCCTTTGAAAACCGATACCATCAAGAAGCTGATATTTCAAGAGCTTGCAGTCTTCACAATCTATAACCCGGCACATTTCATATCCAAAATGGAGGCAGCGGGTTTCACTGTCACCTTTGAAGACGAAAGAACGTTCAATATAGAATACACATTGAAGAACAAAAGGTTTTCCGTTATGGGATTACCGTACTTTCTGGGACTCATCTGTTTCTACTTTTACAAGGAAGATGAGGTCATTGATATGATAAACAGAGGCATAACGGCGATTGACGAAGCTAACTTACGGCCGAACACGAAATGTAAATTCAGATTCGACCAACTTCCATGCTTCTAAGTAACAATAGGATGAGCGTATAACCATCGGCTGCATCTGATTGCCGAAAAAGCCGGCGCCAGGTGAGCCAGATGTTAGGTGGTCTACGCTATTTCGAAGCTGAGGCAATAAAATGAGAATTCTTGATACGCAAATAATCTCTTATGCTCTAAAAGGCAAAAGTGATCTGCCAAAAACAAAGAATTCTATTTCTTCAATTTCAGCAAACGAATTTCTTTTAGTTCAAGGAGAGAACCTTGTACAAGCAAGCTATTATGTTCCACTTCTGTCAAGATACCGAATGGGAAAAATGTTTGGCTTTTCTGAAGAGCAAGATTACTCTAACCATAAACTCAGAATAGGTCATCCATTTTCAAAGCGTAGCACGGATCAGATCATTCTCTATTTTGGGTACCAGTTTCCAACCATTGTTGAATATGGGAGCTTGGCTATTTCCATGCTGATAAATAAAAAGGTATTGGGGTTATTTGATGAGGCAATACAGTTTCTACCAAAGACAAAAAGGAAAAAGATTAGAAAACGATATGACTTCCTTTTAGATAATGATGTTCAGTGTGTTCCTTTAACCAAACAATCAGTGGCAGTTGCTCTAACATTATTTCAGGAATTTATTGAGAAATATAATCTCAAGGCAAACTTCAGAAACAGTGTCAATGACATATTAATTTTAGCTTCTGCAATTGATTCTTCGGTGGCTTTAATGACAGATGATCTGCTTTTAAAAGAATTTTCGTCAGATAAATATCAAGTACCTATCACACAAGAGAACAACTTCAGCGTAATTGACTTCTCCGATTGTGATGCCATTGTGAAAAAAATTCGGTCTGAGAGTAAAGGATACATAAATAAAGGTTGGCAAGCTCGATTTAGAAATTATGGTCATAAACTAATCACCGCCTAACAATCGCATCCAGCGGATTTGGTTGTCTGCTGTGCATCCAACCAAACCGCTGATGCTTAGCGTATCGGGAATATATACTAATCTCAAAACCTTCTAATTCATACTTGCGTTATTGATAAAATAACACTGTTTCCTATAATAGACATCCCTGCATATAGAATCATCCTCTCCTAATTATCAAATCTGAAAAAATATAAACCTATTTCAATTAAAAGCAATATACTTGTGAAATAGGGATGATTAAATATTACAAAGGATTGACCGATAATTTATAAATCACAGCATTCTTTGATCTTCTGTTTTGTAGAAGATGAAAGAATGCTGTGACAGGACAGGCAATAAGGTTAGCCGAAGAAATAAGCGTTAAACCTTCGCTCTTAGCGGAACGTTTTTGTGGAGCTAAGAGGGAAGGAAATGAATTGGGCGAAATAGGTGAAATATTATACTACTTGAAATGACTTTCCTAATGGTTGAAAATCTGCTGTGTCTTGATGTTCGAGTTTAGTTCTGATTTCTTCAAATTTTCTGACAGTTTCCTGGGAGTAAAGGCGTTCACCGCAACGAAGACAGACTTCTGCATGTATTCTTAAAACAGCGGTATTATTGCCCCCACGTAAAAGCTTTTCTACCTCTTTTTCGATCATTTTACTCCCACAAACGGGGCATTTTTCAAAAGGCATCATGATTACCTTCTCCTTTCTCGCCAATTAATCCATAGATTAGGATTTGGAGATAAACAGTAATAAACACGGCCCACATATTCATTTCATTATATGCCCAAACACCCATTTTCTAAAACTAAAAACCACTCTCCCAACAATAGGATTATCTTCTACTTCTTTCTTTCAGATTGATATATTCAGACCCATGTTTCTAATAAATGAAAAACCATCACAGTTCTCAAAAACTTTGAGATTTGCAATGGTCTCTTTCCCTAAGCACTTTTTCCTATTGGCGGGATTTTAGTATGAATAATGAACCGAGTAAATGCTATTTTATTGGTGGAGCTGAGGGGATTCGAACCCCTGACCTTTTGAATGCCATTCAAACGCGCTCCCAACTGCGCCACAGCCCCACCTGAATGTCCTTAACCACAGGAACACAGAATTTTTTTCTATTTTCCTTGCGGTCATTTGAGATTTCTACGTGTTAAAAATAACATGATACATAATTATTGTCAAGGCTTTTCGGTCTGAATTTAGATTGATTCAGAATGGAATTTTGATAAAATTCAAATTCTTCTGAAGGTTCAAAAGAATTTTTATTGTAACCAAGTATTGAAGGAAATTTGGATGGCAAAGAGAGATTACAATTTTACAGATATCGAAAGGAAATGGCAGGGTTTCTGGGAAGGTTGCAGATTATTCCAGACCGACGAGAGCGATAGCAAAGAAAAATTCTACTGTCTGGTCATGTTCCCGTATCCATCCGGCACTCTGCATGTAGGTCATGGCAGAAACTATATCATCGGCGATGTCGTCGCACGGTATAAGATTATGAAGGGTTACAATGTGCTTTCAACCATTGGTTGGGACGCCTTTGGGCTTCCTGCCGAGAATGCGGCCCTTAAGGGGGGTGTTCATCCAGCCGTCTGGACAAGAAACAATATTAAGGCCATGAAGCTGCAACTTCACCGGTGGGGTGTTGGGTACGATTGGGACAGGGAGATTACTTCCTGTAATCCTGATTATTATAAATGGACACAGTGGATATTCCTGAAACTTTACGAAAATAACCTGGCTTATAAAAAGAAGGCTGCAGTGAATTGGTGCCCTTCCTGTGCCACGGTGCTGGCGAATGAACAGGTTGTTGACGGTTGTTGTGAACGCTGCGATACTCCGGTACGGCAACGGGACCTTGAGCAGTGGTTCTTCCGGATCAGTCAATATGCACAAAAATTGCTGGATGACATTTTTTTGTTAGAAGGATGGCCTGAACGGGTCAAGACCATGCAGGCAAACTGGATCGGTCGCAGTGAGGGAGTTAGGGTCGATTTTCCGTTAGAAGGTTCAGGCAAGACTTTACCATGCTTTACTACACGTCCTGATACGCTCTATGGAGTGACCTTTGTTTCTTTGGCTCCGGAACATCCCATCATTCAGGAGTTGATTTTTGGTACTTCTCAGAAAAAGGAAGTGATGGACTTTGTAGATAAGGCACGCAACCAGGGGATGGTGGAACGAACCGCCGAAGGGACTGAGAAGGAAGGGATATTTACCGGTAAGTACGTTGTTAATCCTGCCAATAATGATAAAGTTCCTGTTTGGGTAGCTAATTATGTCCTCATGGAGTATGGTACGGGGGCCGTTATGGGTGTACCTGCGCATGACCAGCGGGATTTCCTCTTTGCAAAAAAATATAAGCTCCCCATCAAAATTGTTATTCAGCCTGAAGATAATGCACTGCATGCCGACACGATGAAAGAGGCATACGTCGATAATGGCATACAAGTAAATTCGGGAAATTTCGATGGGATGCCGAATACAGAGGCGATAAAAAAAATTGCCATATATCTCGAATCCAAAGGTCTTGGTACAAAGACCGTGACCTATCGGTTAAGGGATTGGCTCATTTCCCGACAGCGTTATTGGGGTGCACCCATTCCCATTATCTATTGTGAAAAATGTGGTACGTTACCGGTACCTGAATCTCAACTCCCTGTGGTACTCCCGGAAAAGGTCGAATTCAAGCCGCACGGTATGAGTCCTCTGGCAGAAGTGGATTCCTTTATTAACACGATTTGCCCAAAGTGTTCTGGAATGGCCCGGCGCGAGATCGATACGATGGATACGTTTGTGGATTCGAGCTGGTATTTCCTGAGGTATCTCTCACCAAAGGACAATAGTCAACCTTTTGTTACAGAGAAGGTCAACAAATGGTTACCGGTGGATCAGTATATTGGCGGGGTAGAACATGCTATTCTGCATCTGCTCTACTCACGTTTTATTACCAAAGTACTTTACGACCTTGGATACATTAACTTTAAGGAACCCTTTCGGCACCTTTTTACCCAGGGTATGATTATCAAGGATGGGGCCAAGATGTCCAAGTCCAGGGGTAATGTGGTAAGTCCTGATATCCTCATTGACAAATACGGAGCCGATACCCAGCGTCTCTATATCCTTTTCATTGGCCCACCGCAGAAAGACGCCGAATGGAATGACCGTGGGGTACTGGGTGCCTACCGATTCCTGAGCCGCCTGTGGCAGAAGATTACTGATTATGAAGACGAATATACAAAGGTGCAACGTACGGATATCGATATCGGCAGACTTCCGCCTGAGGCAAAGACCCTTTATCGCCAGACGAATCAAACGATTAAGAAGGTCACCGATGATATGGAAACCTCCTGGCATTTCAATACGGCCATTGCATCTGTAATGGAGTTGTTAAACAATGTAGATGCATGTAACATTGCCATGCCCTGCAGTGCGACGGAAGAGCTTAATTTTAATATCTTCCGCCACACCATGGAAACCATCCTCCTGTTAATGGCTCCTTTCACTCCGCATATCTGCGAGGAATTGTGGGAAATAATGGGAAATAAACCAAGCATCTTTCACCAGAGATGGCCTACGTATGATAAAAATGCTATTCAGGCAGAAGTGGCAGAAATCGTAATTCAGATCAATAGCAAGGTTAGAAGCCGTCTCTCTGTGCCTATTGATATCAGTGATGATGAATTGAAAAGGCGTGTATTGAGCGATGAACGCATTGCCGGGTTTTTGAACGGTAAGAAAGTTATGAATATTGTCGTAGTGCCCAGGAAGTTGGTGAATGTCGTGGTAAAATAGCCGAGACTTGACAGCGTTTATTCTTGCAAATGAGAGTTTCTTGGAAAGTTTTAAAACGGATTTACATAAAAAACCGGGGCGAACTGTTGTTCGCCCCGGTTTTTTATATAAAAATGAAACCTTTTTGGATAGCCGTAGTTATACTGGCTGATATCGAGCGTGCTTCTCGGTATATACCAGTGCCCCGGTCTTACATGCCTCAACGCAAGCCATAGTATCAAACCCCTTGCAATCATCACAATTGAAGGCAAAGTTGAGTTCGGTATCTTTCGTAATGGCACCGAAAGGACATTCGGTTACACATGCCCAGCACCCGACACATTTTTTTGTATCGATGATCACATTCCCATCTTCATATTTTGTGATTGCCCCGTACTCACAAGCAGCCATACACTTGGGTTTTGTACAATTCTGGCATACCGTCATATGTGGTTTGTCTTTCCTTATGGATACTTGTAACCGGTATTGGGATTTGGGGGTTTCTGTAAAAGCTTCATACAGGTCCCTTGAGGTCGAGTGTCTCACTGCACACTCTATCATGCATTGCTTGCAGGTTACACAGTTCTCTTTTATAAATTTCTTCTTAAGCATGAACGAAAACTCCTTTATTGCATAAAATTTTCATTTGTATAACAACTTTTCAAGACTTACCGAATTTTACACTATACTATGGCAAGTCGCAACTAAAAAGGCAGAGTGTTTCAAATTGAATTGGCGACGTTCTTTTTCCCGATTAAGTGGATTAATTCACGTTTACAATTTTTTGAGTGCAAAAAGCTTTTATATATATTTCTGAATCAACATTTAAATGCTTCGGTATAAGTATATACAATAACAATTTAATAAGGATAAAAGTTTCATGAGCGGCACAGGTAAACCTTTAAAAATCGACGCCTGGTTACTCATGGGGTTTATATCATAACGTAGCACAGCTGCAACCAAATTAACCACCCCTCTTTCCCCTCCTTCGCAAGGAGGGGATGAAGGGGAAGTAAAAAATTTTTCTAAAAAAAGAGGTTTTTACAGGGTAAACTATAACACGTGAAATTAGAACAAGATTAAAGACCTGACTGTAAATACCCAAGAATGGTTTAAGGACAAAATTCAATAAAATATTGTTAATAAATAAAATTCCAGAAAGCACTTGATTAGGCACGGACAAACAAGTTTGTCCATGCCACCTTTCATATGGAAATTCTCAGAACGGCAAATTAGACCTTCGGCAACTACAAAAGTTATAAATACCCCTCCCTGATGGGAAGAGGTAGAGGAGGGTAATCTGCCTTTTCCTTTCGCCCACACCTAGCTATCCCTATCAAAGGGGGAGAAACTAATAGTTTGAAATTCTTGACATTACATTAGGTCGCGTCGGACACAACATTTACAACCAATAAGCGCGTGTCTATCAAGTTTCACGGGTATCTCTTCCATTCTGAAATTTTTAACCTGAGCCCTTTGCGATTGGATGATCAGGGTTGGTAATCCATTCGCTCCATGAACCGGCATACAAACGAGCATTTCCTAAACCTGCGTGAGCCAAGGCAAGAAGGTTCTGTGATGCGGTAACACCAGAACCACAGTAAAAAACCGTACGTTCGGGTGGTACATCACCAAGGATGTGCTGGAAGCGGGCTTTCAAATCCTCTTTGAAGAGGAAGAGACCCTCCGAATCAAGATTATGAGCGAAAGGGGCGGATAGCGCACCGGGAATATGACCAGATACCGGATCAATCGTTTCGTTTTCACCACGATAGCGGTCGGCACTTCGGGAATCAATTAAACGAAAGTTTGGATTATGCAGTATCTTCAATACATCTGTAGAATTGAATACCAAATCGTTTCGAACTCTGGGAATAAAGATTCTTGGTTTTCGGGTCTCAACACCGCTTGTCACTGGGTAAGCTTTGCTTTCCCAGTGTTGCCAACCACCGTCCAAGACAGCAACGGCATCATGGCCAACCCATTGCAGCATCCACCAGAGTCTGGCTGCTGCCATTGCACCACCTTTATCGTCATAAGCCACCACCTGAACGCCTGCATCTATTCCCCAATTCGACAGGGTCTGGGCAAATGTTTCAGGTCTTGGTAACGGATGGCGTCCTGTTGTGCCTGGAATGATCTTACCGGACAAGTCTTCATTCAGGTGTGAGTAGACAGCGCCAGGGATATGGGCTTGAAGATAATCCCGCCGGCCACGTTCCGTATCATCCAATGAAAAACGACAATCAACAATCGTCCAATTTGGATCAGCAATATGATTAACCAGTTCTAAAGAAGATATGAGGGTTGTGTAAGACATAAAGATACCTCATTTAACGCCTTTATTCAGAAAATTTCGGAGAAGTTTTAATGGTTTTTTAAACTGAATTTTCAAATAGCCTGGCGGTTTGTCGGTCTCGCCTAAATCATCAATCAAGCCTGATCCAACTGTACCTTTATTACTTTTCAATCGCCATCAGCTGCTTTGTTTTTTCACTCGGCCATTTTATCTTTGGATTGGTTATCAACTCTTTGGATAATATTAATTGTTTAGCAACAATTTCAAGAGATGGAGACCGTTCTAATGCTTTGTTTAACAATTCTATTGCTTGGTCGATCTTATTTTGTACTACTAACAATATTGCTTCGTAGAGTAGCAACCATCGATAGTCCTTGTTGTGTTTTTCAACCTCTTTGAATTCTTCTTCCGCTTTATCATAATTTCCAAGTAGCATAAGGTAGAAACCACGTAAACATCTTGCATGAAGAGCTTCGGGATCTGCCTGAATGGTCTCATCCAAGAGAGAAATAATTTGTTTTACGTCATTGCCGGTCAAACTTCCACGCCTAATAAGGGTCAAAGCTTTTAGATATCCACCATAAGGTGATTTATACTCAGATCGGCTCCGATTTATTGACCACCAAGCTTTTACAGCGTCTGTGTCGAGCGGACGAAATCGCTCACCTGTTAATTTCTCTAGTGTTCGAGTCATTCTTGCAATCACGCGTAAGTCCTGCTCTGAATCTAAGGAATCACAAAGTTCCTGCACAGCCATTTTCCTATTTAGGTCATACAAAACGTTAACAGCAGCTTCTTGTAAGCCTGAATTATGATATATATCAATTACTTCTTCAACTGAAAAACCTGGGTTTTGCCTAGAAATTGATTCTACTAAAGTTATGTATGCTCGCTGGTTCCTATCTGCATCAAAGTATAACTCGATCTCTTTAAGGGCTGCTCGAGCATAAATCTGTAATTCGGATTCGCTTGCTGCTATTCCTTTAAGTTCTTCGTAATCCTTACGTGAGCCTGCTTTTGAAGCCACTGCTAATTGCTGGACATGCAATTGTTCATGAAGCGAAGTTTGATTTTTTTCAATTTGATTCTGTTTTGCTGATATCTCAGTGGTTAATACCTCAATGCGCTTGGACAAATCATCAGCTTCCGATTTCAGAGGATTAACTTTCTCTTCCACATATTGGCCCATTTTTGTGCGAATTGCCTCATCAGCGGCTTCTTTTAACATTGGCTCAGTCATTCGCTGTTGGACATGATCTTTAACCCATTTCTTGATTAGCTGGGGTGCAATCAAATACGAAGCCACTGGTTCAAGTATTGCAAACGCTGTTGCAATAAACGCCCAGTATCGCCATTTCTTGACATAATCATGAGCTAGTTTCTTTAAATCAAATTGATTGTGTTCACGCAATCGGTCAACTGCATCATTGATGCGTGTTTCAATTAATGCTTGAACACCGGATGGCAAATTAAGATTTTCAGTGGAATCTGGCAGTTTTGATATAGGCCTGCCACTTTCATCATAAATGATTTTGGTTTCTGAGGGTCGTTCATTAATACCAATCTAAGTTTGATCTATAAGACAATTCTCGTATAATTTTGATGGCCTAACTATTATTTAGACAAACTACAAACTATATGCGTGATTTTTTTTGTGAATACAATCAATATACACAAGGGTTTAATATGGTCAAGCGAAAACTGATGAGTTGAGACGTAACCTGATATATTTAAGTGTCATACCGTCAGGTCGGAAGGGGGGTATTTGAAAATGAAATTGAAAAGGGGCAAGATTTTGTTATAATTCTAAATCATCTGTACGGGCCCATAGCTCAGCTGGTCAGAGCAGCGGACTCATAATCCGCGTGTCCAAGGTTCGAATCCTTGTGGGCCCACTTTTTCTCCAAGTATTTCTTCGATTACCTGCCTCTGCTATCTAGCACATGAATCAGATAATTTGTAATAGTTTTGTTCTTTGAAAAATCCCGGCAATAATGTGGTTATCATACACTGTAGTGGCAATTCATGAATTGCCACTATATACTGCCACAAAGGTATTTTTCAACCATGAATGTTTTCAAAAAGCTAAACCGTTACGATAATTTCGGATTTTTAAATAATGAATAAAAAAATCATAGGTGTTGTAGGTGCAGGAAATGCAGATGAACCGATTCTGAAAATTGCAGAAGATATAGGGTAATTAACTGCCCGGAGAAATGCTATCTTAGTTTGCGGTGGACTCGGAGGAGTAATGGAAGCAGCTGCAAAAGGTGCTAAGCATGAGGGTGGTATTACCGTAGGGATACTGCCCCAGGAACATAAAAAAGGAGCAAGTCCATATATTGATATCCCGGTTGCTACAGGATTTGGAGAGGGGAGAAATGTTATCATTGTTCGCACAGCGGATGTCATAATCGCAGTTGGCGGAGAATACGGAACCCTTTCAGAAATAGCTTTTGCTCTTAAAATGGGAAAGCCAGTTATCGGGATAAGCACATGGGATATAAAAGGCATCATAAAGGCTATTAATGCAGAAGAAGCAGTGAAAAAGGCCTTTGAGGCATCAGTTTCCCATTAGTCTTAAACGTTCTAAAACCTGTTTGATATCCTCTTTTTGAGCCTGTGATGGGTCTATTCTTAATAATTCCTTCAGATAATATTGAGACATTTCTCTATCATTCTTACTATCGAGATATAAAAAAACGAGGTTTTTGTAAACATTTGGGATGTTGGATTTACGTATAAGAATTTTCTGGAATATGTCTATAGCATTATCTGCCAGGCCCAATCCGCGGTATAAACAGCCGAGTGCGTAGTGAGCATTGAGATTGTTGGGGTCTAGCTGAATTACGATATTGTATTCATTAATAGCCTCAGTTTGTTTTCCCAATTTTTCATAGGCAAGACCTAAATTGTAATGGCCTAATGATTGATTACCATCCAATTCAATAGCTTTTTTGAATTCAATAACGGCTTCATTTAGCCGCCCTCTTTTGGCATAATTCACACCTAAATTAATCAGTGCAGGAATGTACTTGCTGTCGTAATAAAGAGATTTTTTGAATTCTTCCATAGCCTTGTCGAGGTTTCCCATTCTGTTATAAATATTGCCAAGTCCGTTATGGGCCAGTGAGTAGTCAGGCTTTATCCTCAGTGCCTCTTCGTACTCCAGCCTTGCCTTATCAAGAGAACCCTGATTAAAATAGATATTGCCAAGATTGTTATGGGGTGGTGCATAATTTCTGTCTAATTGAACGGCCTCAGAGTATTCACCGAAGGCTTTGTCGTTAAGCCCCTGTTTACTGTAAACGTTTCCAAGATTGCTATGAACATTGGCGTCCTTCGGATTTATGCTTAACGCAGTTTGATATTCCTTTTGTGCCCTTTCAATAAGCCCCCTTTCTATGTATACATTTCCTAAATTACAATGAGCACGATAGCTATTGGGGGAACGTACGATGGTTTTTGTCCATAGCGTAAGTTCGTCCCGCCAATTCCCATTCTTCCAGATAATAGAAATCCCATATCCTCCGATCATTAAGGTAACCAGGACAAGTTGTACTATTCGCCTCAATGGAATAGCGCGCGGAGACAGGGTGCGGTCTGTGATCCGATAAATGAGAATTCCTTTTACTACGCAAAATCCCATTACCGAGATATAGAGATACCTTTCGGCCATGATATTGCCTATCGGAAGGATGTTCATAATCGGTAATAGTGTAATAAAGAACCATGCCATCCAGCAGGCAAATATGTTCTTCGTTTTACATAATATCGCAAATATGATAAAAATTGATATCAGCAAGGTTATGGAAAGAACAGAGGACACTTCCAGTGGATGCGTCACAAGGGAGACCACATAGTCCGCATTCAGATTAAGCGGAAAGAATGATAGTTTGATATAGGATGCCAGTATCGTAATCATGGTAAAGGCATTGACCCAGAAACCACCGGGTTGATAGGCAGCTTTTAATGCAGGATTACTGAATACAATAAACCGAATTACAAAGTAGAATAGGGTGATAGCAAGATGCCCTATATAGATTCCTTTAAATCTTCTCGCAATGGCCGGCCATGGCTTTTGATCAGAGAATACCGCAAACAATATAAGCAGGGCAGGAAGGGTTATGGCCATTTCTTTTGAAAAGAGGGCACACAGATATGCTACAAGAGAAATTGCATAATAAACTAGAAATCGACTCTTTTTACCACTTTCCCGATAAAGAAGGGTATCGGATTTTATAAAACAAATAAGAGAGACAAGGAGAAAGGTTGCTGATAAGAGATCTTCACGATAGCCAACGGCATTTACGGTTTCCACAAGTAACGGGTGTGTAAGAAAGAAAAAAACTGAAAGTAAAACAATCTTATTGTTGTCTAAAACGGTACGGAGAAAAAGATAAAAAAGTACCGAATTTACTGTATGCAAAATGACATTGGTGAGGTGAAATCCAGAAGGATTTAAGCGCCAGATGGCATAATCAACAAAATATGAGATTGTAACAAGGGGGCGATAACTCATCTCCCCAGAAATAGAAAAATAATCTTTGGTAAAGATTTTGGGAAGATACTTCCATTCCTTAATGAAAGAATTTTCTACAATAATCTTAAAATCATCATAGACAAATCGGCCGTGCGTTGCATTTAAATAAAGCAAAAAACAAAATGCGGATATCAAGATGAGAGTAAATACAAAAAACTGATTCTCCTTGTAAATCGGGCCGTTTTTCATTGTTTTTACAATACTTAATTTTTGGTGATTTTGCAAACGCAGAATAAAGTAATAAAAAGCATTCCTTTATAAATACAAATCCCCCTATACCTACCTTTGTAAAAGGTGGTACAGGGGGATTTCGTAATTCCTGGCATTCACGATAAGCGTGAATGCCCTTCTTGACCTAAATAATAATCTTATTAGAATAAATAGGCAAGATCAATTGCTGTTGTAAGCTCATCGTTATGACCGTTAAATATATCTTCGCTTCCTTCGTCATAACGTACCTCGGGTCTGACAAGTAAATTCTCCCTGATCTTGAAGTTGGCGGTAACGGTAACTTCCCAGAGATGAAGAGCAGAAACGCCTATCCTGGCTCCGTCGTGGTCATCAAAATATTCACCTCTTAGTGCTACGCCAAAGTAATCTGTAATATCTTGATTAATAATACCTGAGAAACCCCACCATTTACCGTTGCCTTCTCCTGGCAAGAAACCGCTAGCCGCCCCTGCAGCGCCCTCTTCTGTACCAAAATCAAAGTTAAGGTTAAAGGCTGTCTTTTCAAAAGGTTTTAATGCCAGGATCAAATCCCAGAAATGTCTTATATTTCCATCAGCGTCTGCCGCAATGTCTTCATCTTGTTCTGCTCCGTGGCTACCATTAACAATAAAGCTTGTATTATCACTTATTTTCCAGTTGAACTGATACCCGAAAGTCTTACTGTCATTATTGTCAACAAAGGTATCCCAGCCATTCACAAGATAACCTGTCACGGTTAAGCTATCCAATACAGGATAGCTTACGGCCAAACCCGTATTGGTAAATGGGATCGCATTCTGATACAGGAGTGAACGGGAGAAGTTGGGATTGTCCACGCTTTCCCAGAGTTCTGCACCGATCCAGGTGGCGAATTTACCGAATTTAAAATCAATGCCCTTTCCAACGGGAGCCTTGTACGTCACAAAACCCTGGCTTACGGTAAAATCATCGTCATCAACCCGACCATCGCTCGGTATGAATGTCAACCTTTGTGCAATTTCACCATAATTTGTGGTAAACCCAAAACCGATGGGGTCTTTTTCTGTAGATGGTTTGAAAACGGAGATTTCAATATTGTCCAGGGTAAAGGAATTGTTTTCCCTATCGAATGCCCTTACATCTATCCAGTCTCCCTGTGCCCCGTCGCGGGCAAAACCACCGGCAGAACCCCGCTGGTCATCCGGTTTTGAGAAATTATAACTATAATACGTATCAATAAAACCACTTATTTCTACGCTTTTGAAAAAACTGGCTAACCTACCCTCTTCGGATGGAGCCATGGCTACAGGTAAAGGCGCTGCTTCTTGCGCAAAAGCCGGCGCAGCGAAACCTGTCAGCGCACTGCACAATATACCCACCAACCCCCAACTATTTACATTCTTCATTTTAGAACTTCCCCCTTTCCTTATCTAAGGATCTAGTGTTTAAATTTACATGCTTCTGATTTTCCATGGTATGAAAAATAATAATCATCTAGATCGGCTATAAATTAATATAATCCCTAATCCGCCCCCCTTTCTCCTCCTCACATGTAAACGCAGCAAAAAACATGCCTTAAGCCACAAAAATACACTACAAATGAATATTTTATTAATACTGAACCACGATTACACCAAACATACAGCAAAACAAACACAAAAACAACAAGAACTTACAACACCATTGGCCTTAAATTAGTCTTGAACAGAGAATTACGGAATCTGTATTTCAAAATATATCCTGAGGAAAAAACAACCTTTACATACCCTTCCACTGTCAGGAATTTAACAGCAAAGTGGACGATATGAGACAGTAGATTTTACTAAAAACGCTTTACGACATGCTGCATTGTATATTTATAAAAATCCTTGTCAACAAAAATCCTAAAATACATCAAAAAAACTTGACAAATAACCAATCATTTTTCTTGACGTTAAAACTTTTATCAGTATAATCGACAAATTCAAATTTCTTAGAACAGACTCCCTATCCTTTACCTGTTCAAGACCAAATGACAGTCATCAATTTATAGTGCGTTTGGATTCCATTTTAAAATAACCTATTTAAGGAGGAACAGTATGGCGTTGGATCCCACCAAGCATGCAGATTGGGAAATAGCAGAAGATGCTGAAACTCGAATGAAGACGGTGTATCAATTGGCTGAAGAATTAGGCCTTGAGAAAGAAGAGCTACTCCCCCATGGACATTACGTAGCAAAGGTTGATTTTAATAAGGTTTTAAAACGGGTTGAGAAAAAATCCGACGGGAAATTCATTGATGTAACCGCCATAACCCCAACTCCTTTGGGTGAGGGGAAATCCACCACTACCATGGGACTGGTACAGGGTTTAGGAAAAAGAAATAAAAAGGTTATCGGGGCCATTCGTCAGCCATCAGGGGGGCCAACGATGAACATCAAGGGGTCTGCCGCTGGTGGTGGTCTTTCCCAATGCATCCCTTTGACTCCTTTTTCCCTTGGCTTGACAGGGGATATTAATGCCATTATAAATGCCCACAACCTGGCTATGGTCGCTCTTACATCCAGAATACAACATGAATTCAATTATGATGACGAAAGGCTTGCAAAAAGTAATTTAAAACGTCTTGATATCGACCCAGATAGAATCGAACTGAAGTGGATTATCGACTTTTGTGCCCAGGTATTGAGAAAAATCATCATCGGTATTGGTGGTAGAATGGATGGCTTTATGATGGAGTCTGGTTTTGCCATAGCAGTATCTTCTGAACTTATGGCAATTCTTTCAGTAGCTACAGATTTAAAAGACATGAGAGAACGGATAGGAAAGATGGTTGTTGCTTACGACAAAAAAGGTAAACCAATAACGACGAGCGATCTTGAAGTGGCTGGCGCTATGACTGCATGGATGGTGGGTGCCATTAACCCAAACCTCATGCAAACCATTGAAGGACAACCGGTGTTCGTTCATGCGGGGCCTTTTGCCAATATTGCCATCGGGCAGTCCTCGATTATTGCCGATAGGATTGGCTTGAAATTAGGTGATTACCATGTGACCGAATCTGGATTTGGTGCGGATATCGGATTTGAAAAATTCTGGAACTTAAAGTGCCGTTACTCAGGACATCGCCCAAATGCAGCGGTAATTGTTACCACTGTACGTGCAATGAAATGCCATGGTGGTGCTCCTATTCCCGTACCCGGACGTCCTCTGGATTCGTGCTATAAAGAAGAAAATGTCGCGTGGGTAGAAAAGGGAACGGAAAATCTTGTCCATCACATAGAAACGGTAAGGAAAGCCGGAATTAACCCTGTGGTTTGTATTAATCACTTCCATACGGATACAGACGCCGAAATTAAAGTAATCCGAAAAATAGCAGATGCGGCAGGGGCCCGTGTTGCAGTATCTCAGCACTGGCTAAAAGGTGGTGAGGGTGCTTTAGAACTTGCTGACGCGGTAATTGATGCATGTAACCACCCCACGAACTTTAAATTCCTTTATGACTTAAGTACACCTTTAAAGACGCGTATTGAACTGATTGCAAAGGAAGCTTATGGTGCGGATGGAGTTGATTTTACCCCGGAGGCCTTAACAAAAATCAAGGCATTGGACAATGACCCTGATATTTCTCAAATGGGAACTTGCATGGTGAAAACCCATCTTTCCGTCACTGATAATCCACAAATAAAAGGCGCACCGAAGGGCTGGAGATTACGTATTCGGGATATATTGACCTTTAAAGGTGCTGGTTTTGTAGTACCAATGGCAGGAGATATTAAACTCATGCCGGGAACGAGTTCTGACCCTGCATTCCGACGTGTGGATGTTGACGTAAACACGGGAAAAGTAAAGGGGCTTTTCTAATTCCTTACGTGCTGTGACAAAACAAGGAACACCTTCTCCGGTACCAAAATATTTCGGATTTCTTGGAAAGAGTTAGACAATCCAACGGTAACATTTTTAATTTGGATTAAGCCATTTTTTAATCTGCAAACAGAAGCTACCGTTCAAAGAAGGCTGCTGAACACAAAAGGAATCAACAGCCTTCTTTTTCATTTTGTTCCTAAACATTACCTTGACATATATATCTATATTTGCTTAAAATAGTCGAATATTGCGGATTTTCAGCTTTGAATTTTTTGCAGAAGCTACGTAAAAAACCCTGATTTCATTTTTAATTCATCACAAAGTATACAATCAAAAACATCACTTTGTTTTCTGTAAATTATATAAAAAAATGCAAAAGGCATAATGAACTATGAGCTTTCTAACTAAAATATTCGGAACATCAAACGAGAGAATACTGAATAAGATAAAACCTATTATAGAACATATCAATTCTCTCGAGCCCAAGATGATGTCATTAACGGATGCAGAACTCCGACAGAAAACGGATGAGTTTAAAGAAAGATTATCCAGGGGAGAGACCATGGATGATCTCCTGCCTGAGGCGTTTGCTACTGTACGGGAAGCAAGCAGGCGGGTCCTTGTTGCCCCCAATCCCGACAGCCCCAATCGCACCATGCGGCACTTTGATGTCCAGCTCATTGGTGGCATTGTTTTACATCAGGGAAAGATCGCTGAAATGGCGACTGGTGAAGGCAAGACCCTGGTTGCGACCCTGCCTGCATACTTGAATGCACTGTCAGGGAAAGGTGTCCACATTGTTACCGTCAATGATTATCTGGCAAAACGCGACCGGGATTGGATGAGCCCCTTATACGAATTTTTAGGGCTAAAAACTGGTGCCATTCAGTCAAATCAGCCATACGAAGAAAAGAAAGCCGCTTATTTATGCGATATTACCTACGGAACGAACAACGAATTTGGTTTTGATTATCTCCGCGACAATATGAGGGTCAGGACGGAAGAACAGGTACAGATTAGCCGCGGTCTGAATTATGCCATTGTCGATGAAGTTGATAGCATATTAGTCGATGAGGCACGCACCCCCTTAATTATCTCTGGCCCAGCAGAAGAGTCTACAGAAAAATATTATCTAGCAGATAAAGTTGCCAGACGTTTAAAAGCCGGGAAACACTTTGAAATAAAAGAGAAAGAGCGTATGGCGCATCTTACCGAGGAGGGTATTGAAGAAGTAGAGAAACTCCTGAATGTTGACAGTATTTACACCGACCGGAACATGGAATGGCCTCACTACATAGAGCAGGCGCTCCGTGCCCATTACCTGTTCAAAAACGATCGGGATTATATCGTCAAAGGTGGTGAGGTAATTATTGTGGATGAATTTACCGGGCGCTTAATGGAAGGTCGTGTATGGAGCGATGGACTGCATCAGGCCGTACAGGCAAAGGAGCATCAACGCATCAAGGAAGAAAACCAGACACTGGCGACTATTACCCTTCAGAATTTTTTTCGATTGTATAAAAAACTTGCCGGGATGACAGGGACGGCAATGACAGAGGCCGCAGAATTCGACAAGATCTATAAACTGGAAGTTGTTGCGATTCCCACAAACAAACCTATGCGTCGTACAAATTTTCCAGACCGGGTTTATCGGACCGAAAAGGAAAAGTTTGATGCCATCATTAAAGAGATAGCAGAGGTACATAAATCAGGCAGGCCAACACTGGTTGGAACAGTCTCTATTGAAAAATCAGAATTGCTGAGCGAGAAACTCATGAGAGAAGGCATTGAACATGAGGTGTTGAATGCCAAGCAACATGAAAGGGAGGCCAATATCGTTGCAAAAGCCGGACAACGCGGGAATGTCACAATCGCAACAAATATGGCCGGAAGGGGTACGGACATTGTTTTAGGTGAGGGTGTTGCAGATCTCGGAGGTCTTCATATCATAGGCACCGAAAGGCATGAGGCCCGGCGTATTGACAACCAGCTTCGTGGACGAGCCGGTCGTCAGGGGGACCCCGGTTCATCCCGCTTCTATGTATCGCTTCAAGATGATTTAATGCGTATTTTTGCCTCTGAGCGCGTTAGTTCACTCCTGAAGACCTTTGGGATGGAAGAAGGTATGGCAATTGAGCACTCGATGGTCTCGAAATCCATTGAGAGGGCACAGAAAAAGGTTGAGGAACACAATTTTGAAATACGGAAACACCTGCTCGAATATGACGAAGTCATGGACCAGCAGAGAAAAACGATTTATTCTCTGCGGCAGGATGTACTTGAAGGCAAGAATATCCGCGATTATATTTTCCAAATGATAGAGGATGGCATTAAGGAGGTAACAGCTTTTGCTTTCGACACAAAGAGTGGAAGAGATGAGGAAGAACCCTTTGATATTGCAGACTGGTTCAAGCAAAAATTCGGATTGCTTATTGATCTCAACGAGGTTGAGGAAAAGACGCGCCAGAATGTGGAAGCGTTTTTGATAAAGAAAGCAGAAGAGGCATACGAAGCAAAGGAAAACACCATCGGAAAAGAGGAAATGGAAAAAATTGCACAGATACTCCTGCTGGAAAAAATCGACACAAAATGGAAAGACCACCTCTATGCCATGGATCATCTGAGGTCGGGCATTGGCCTTCGCGGTTATGCACAGGTGGATCCAAGAATAGAATACAAAAGAGAAGCATTGGCTATGTTTGAAAGCATGAATCTGTCGATTCGAGACGAGGTAACAGACCTTATATTCAAATTGCAATTAGGCAGAGAGGCAGAGAAAAAAGATATATGGCACCCAGACCACTATGTTCACCAGGAAGTCTCGGGATTGGAAACGATTCAGGAATCGCCCGTTGCCGCTGCCATTCAGGGTGCAAATGCGAACACAGAAGAACAGGTTGAGCGGAAGATGGAACCTATCAAAGTCGGAATTAAAGTAGGCAGAAATCAACCTTGCCCATGCGGTAGTGGCAAAAAGTTCAAGCAGTGTTGTGGCAGGGTAAGTTAATTTTAGTTTTCACCTTTGAATACTACGAGCAAAGACACATAAATAACCTGAAAATCAACCCCATCCCGCATGTCGACACTCTTTGATGCTGTTTATATAACAGCGCTTACTTTTGGCTCACCTTATTTTTTTTTAAAATTCATCACCAGCAGACGATATCGTTCTGGTTTGTCACAACGTTTGGGCTGGATTGAGACGAGGGAAAGAAAAAAGCCATGTGTATGGATTCATTGCGCCTCTGTTGGAGAGGTTTTAACAGCAAAAACACTTGTAAAATCTATCGAAAAAGAGTTTAATTATTTAGATATCGTTATCACTACCAATACCAACACGGGATTGTCTGTTGCGAAACAATGCTTTCATGGCAAGAAGACTTTTTATTTCCCTCTCGATTTGAGTTGGGTAGCTGAGAAGGTACTGAGTACCATACAACCGAGTTGCGTGATATTGATCGAATTGGAGATATGGCCTAATTTTTTAATAGCAGCTGCAAAAAGGCATATTCCAGTCGTCTTACTGAATGCCAGAATATCAGAAAAATCGCTAAAATGGTATCGTTTGATCAGGAAACTTTCAAAGGAATTCTTTGAAAGTTTAGCCACGAGCGATAATGCCTTTTGCGCAAGAACCGTAGCCGATGCAACTCGTCTTACGGATTTAGGCATATCCGAGACACAAATCCTTGTTACTGGTAATATGAAATTTGATAATATGGTAACTAACGTCCCGGAAGACACAAAAAAACGGTTAATATATCTTTTTGAAATTGACAAAGACGATAAGGTGATTGTCTGTGGCAGTACTCACGAGGGGGAAGAGAACGTTATTTTAAAAATCTTTAAACACCTTTGCACAAAAACTGAAAAGCTAAGGCTGGTTTTGGTTCCACGGCATATCGAAAGAGCCAACAGTATAGTTAAGCTTATCGAATCCATGGGGCTCAGATGGATAAGGAAGACCTCACTCGATAAGGGAAATAAAATAGGCGAATTTAAATATGAAACAGTTATTCTTGTTGATACCGTCGGGGAATTACTTGCGACATATAGCATTGCCGATTGTGTTTTTGTCGGGAAAAGTCTTGTGCCGCTTGGTGGACAAAACATGATGGAACCTGCGGGACTGGCCAAGCCAATTATTGTTGGCCCGCATACGTTTAATTTTCGCGAAGAGGTTCAGTTATTAAGAGAAGCCGATGCCATAAAGGTTGTTCGGGATGAACCGACACTACTGAACAAAATGACGTATTTATTGGAGCATCCAGATGAAGCCCATGAAATGGGCAAGAGGGCACAATCGGTTGTAATGAAACAAAGAGGTGCTACCGATCGTAATTTAAAAGTATTAAAGAAAATTTTATTGAAGGAGAGGACAGTATCAGTATGAAGAAAGGAAGGCATGTATTTACCTCAGAATCAGTGTCCATGGGACATCCGGATAAAGTCGCTGACCAGATATCCGATGCAGTGCTGGATGCAATGCTTGAGCAAGACCCGATGAGCCGGGTAGCATGTGAAACATTGGTGACGACAGGTGTTGCTTTTGTAGCGGGAGAATTTACTACAAAAGCCAATGTAAATATTCCTGATATTGTAAGAAATACCATAAAAGAAATTGGTTACAATGATGCTTCAATGGGATTCGATTATAATACCTGTGCGGTTCTTACCAGTATTGGCAAACAATCACCGGATATCTCACAAGGTGTGAGTGGCGAAGGTCTCTATAAAGAGCACGGAGCAGGTGATCAAGGTATGATGTTTGGCTATGCCTGCAATGATACCCCGGAACTCATGCCGCTTCCTATCATGCTGGCACACAGAATTATTATAAAACTTGCCGAATTACGGCAAAACGGGACATTGAAATATCTCCGTCCCGATGCAAAATCTCAGGTTACTGTTGAATATCAGGATCATACCCCTGTCAGGGTACATACCGTAGTTATTTCTACCCAACATGCACCGGATGTAAAATACGAGACCATAAAAGATGATATGATTGAAAAGATTGCGAAACAGGTAATACCAGCAAACCTCTTGGATGGTAAAACGATTTACCATATTAATCCAACAGGACGTTTCGTGATCGGTGGCCCCCAGGGGGACTGCGGCTTAACAGGGCGAAAGATTATCGTTGATACGTATGGCGGGTGGGGACGTCACGGTGGGGGTGCTTTTTCAGGAAAAGATCCAACGAAGGTTGATCGAAGTGCTTGCTATGCTGCCAGACATGTCGCAAAAAATGTAGTAGCTTCCGGCCTGGCAGACCGATGCGAAGCACAAGTAGCTTATGCTATTGGGGTGGCAAAGCCCCTTGCCATCCACATCGCTACCGAAGGTACAGGCAAGATCTCCGATGAAAAGCTTACCCAAATTTGCGAAAATGTTTTTGATATGACCCCAAAGGGTATTATCGATCGGTTAAAACTCAGAAGACCGATTTATAAGATCACGGCCCGTCACGGTCATTTTGGTCGCCCAGAGGACACGTTTACATGGGAAAAGACAGACATGGTGGATGCCTTGCGAAAAGCTGCCGTTGTTTAAAAAATCACCAACTGTATGGGGCACATTGTACGTGCCCCTACTTATTTTCATGTTGTTAACAAAAGATGACATTCTTAACAAAGAAAGGGAGAATCCATGAACTATGATATCAAAGATGTAAATCTTGCTTTGGGTGGCAAGAAACGCATTGAGTGGGCAAGCAATGATATGCCTGTTCTGGCACAGGTTAAGGAGAGATTTGAACAAGAAAAACCTTTGAAAGGAATGAAGATGTCAGCATGCCTTCATGTAACAGCCGAGACAGCAAATCTTGCCAGGACGCTCAAGGCCGGAGGGGCTGATATTGTCCTTTGCGCCTCGAATCCTTTATCCACTCAGGATGACGTTGCCGCCTCTTTGGTGAAGGATTACGATATTCCTGTCTTTGCTATCAAGGGAGAAGATAACAAAACGTATTATAAGCATATTACATCAGCACTGGATCACAAACCAACCATTACGATGGACGATGGCGCCGACCTTGTTTCGGCCATCCACAAAGAAAGAAAGGAACTCATCCCGCAAATTCTCGGGAGCATGGAGGAAACAACTACCGGCGTGATAAGGTTAAAGGCCATGGAGAAAGACGGGTCACTGAAGATTCCTGTCATTGCCGTAAATGATGCCGACACAAAACACCTTTTCGATAACCGTTATGGAACCGGGCAATCCACGATCGATGGAATTATACGGGCGACAGACTGCCTCCTTGCGGGCAAGATATTTGTTGTTGCCGGTTACGGGTGGTGTGGAAAGGGGCTTGCTATGCGGGCAAAAGGCATGGGTGCAAATATCGTGATTACGGAGATTAATCCCATTAAGTCCCTGGAAGCCGCCATGGATGGATTTATGGTAATGCCTATGAGTGAAGCAGCCAAAATTGGCGACATATTCTGTACTTTAACGGGAAATATGCATGTAATCAGGAAAGAACACTTTGAAGCCATGAAGAATGGGGCGATGGTTTGCAATTCCGGTCATTTTAACATAGAGATTGACATAGCTGCTTTAGAATCAATAGCAGCGAAGAAGAACAAGTCAGTCCGTAATTTTGTCGATCAATATGTGTTAAAGAATGGCAAATCCATCTATCTCCTTGGAGAAGGTCGCCTCATTAATCTCGCGGCTGCAGAAGGTCATCCAGCTTGTGTAATGGATATGAGTTTTGCCACTCAGGCACTGGCTACCGAATATGTCGTAAAAAATAAAGGTAAATTAGTATCCAAGGTTTACGAAGTACCTGAAGAGATTGACCACTGGGTCGCGAGTTTAAAATTAAAGTCCATGGGCATTGCTATTGACACGCTTACTCAAGAACAAGAGAAGTACCTTGCGTCATGGGAGGAAGGTACCTGATTGGAATATGGCCATTATTAAACCGTTTCGTGGATTACGATACAATCAAGACGTCATTACGGACATTTCGGCCGTTGTGACACCCCCTTATGATGTAATTTCTCCGCAAGAGCAAGAGCGGTATTACCAGGCTCACCCCAATAATATTATTCGTTTGGATTTGGGAAAGGACTTCTCCTGCGATACAGAAAAAACCAACAAATATACCCGTGCTGCTGAATTGCTCAAGAGCTGGAGGGAAAAAGGTATCCTTAAGCAGGAAGATGACCCGGCAATATATATTTATGATCAAAAATTTTTGTCTGGCAACAGATGGCTGGTCAGGAGAGGCTTCATTGCGTTGGTGAAGTTGGAACCCTTTGACAAAGGATACATCTACCCTCACGAACAAACACTTCCTGGTCCAAAGGCAGATCGGCTAAAACTTACCCAATCGTGCCGGGCCAACCTCAGTTCTATATTTGCCCTTTTCCCGGACGATAATAACGCAATCGATACTTATCTGTCAATGACAACTATCACAAGACCCGAGGTGGATTTTTTAGACGATACCGGAGTAAAAAATAAGCTTTGGGTAATAAAGGAAAAACAGACTATCGACAATTTAGTTGCTCTCATGAAGGAGAAACCCCTTTTTATAGCCGATGGACACCATCGTTACGAAACTGCATTGGTTTACAAAGAACAAATGCGTAAAGAAAACATCCGGAATGGAGATGATTTGCCTTCAGACTATGTGATGATGGTATGCGTGTCGATGAACAATAATGGGTTGAAGATATTGCCGGCCCATCGGCTCGTACGTAATATAAAGAATTATCGCTTTGACCGGATTTTACAATCGATACAAGAGTCTTTTGAGGTCGAGCTGTTAGGCAAGGGGTGCCGGGTAGAGGATTTTATGTCGAGCCTCAACGATGAAACTAAAGGCCATACCTTTATAATGTACGCTGGTCAGGAAGACGCCTATTATAAATTGCGGCTTGGCAATGAAAAATTACTTGATGCAGTATTCGCCAAAGACCATCCCGAATGGAAGCATCTGGATGCGGGTATCCTTCATGGTATGATTATCAACAAAATACTGGGTATAAATTCCGATGATGTAACCGTGAAAGACTACGTGAAATACGTAAAGGATGAAGCAGAGGCCGTATCGCTCGTGCAATCCGGCCAGTATCAATTGGCATTCTTTCTTAACCCCACCCCTATTGAACAGGTAAAAGAAATCGCCATGGCACGCAAGGTTATGCCCCCTAAGTCGACATATTTTTATCCGAAGTTAATCACCGGCATTGTGATAAACTGCTTAAATTGATCGCAACAGTTGAATGAAAGTTTTTTCTGATTAGCAATTGACAGGACACATATTTTCCGTTACAATTGCAAAAATATTATTCATCTTATCGAGAGTGGCAGAGGGACTGGCCCTGTGAAGCCACAGCAACCGGTCTTGTTCAGCAAAAAGCTGTGCAAGATGCTGGTGCTAATTCCTGTCTCGTGTTTTGGGAAAAGATAAGATAGGTACATAAAAAGGCCTCTTCCTATCTTATTTGAATAGAAAGAGGCCTTTTTATTTGCTTGATTGGACACAGATTAACACAGTTTATCAGGATGTAACGGGAGTATTTATTATCATGTATAGTTGCGGAAATCTGCGTCCTTATCAAAAATGAATGGAGGCAACAGATGGGATTTGTAAAAGGTCTAAAGTGTCGGGAGTGTGGAAAACCATATCCAAAAGAGCCACTTCATGTCTGCAGCTTTTGTTTTGGCCCTTTGGAAGTCGATTATGATTATGACGGAATTAAGAAGGTTTTGAACAGAAAACTGATCGAATCCCGCGGCAAAACAATGTGGCGTTATCAGGAACTGCTTCCGGTGGATGGTGAACCAACGGTTGGCGCTCAGGTAGGTTTCACGCCCCTTGTCAAGGCAAACAACCTTGCCAAGGTACTTGGAGTAAAAGAACTGTATGTGAAAAACGATTCCGTGAATTATCCCACGTTCTCCTTTAAAGACCGGGTTGTTTCGACGGCCCTGACAAAGGCAAAGGAATTTGGATATAAAACAGTCGGATGTGCCACAACAGGAAATCTGGGAAATGCAGTAGCAGCACAGGCCGTGCAGGCTGGGCTGGAAAGTTATATTATTATGCCTGCCGATCTTGAACAGGGTAAGATTATTGGCACCCTGATTTATGGTACGAATGTGATAAAAGTCAGAGGAAACTATGACAACGTAAACAAGCTTTGCTCTGAGATCGCTGATAAATATGGCTGGGCAATCGTGAATGTAAATCTGAGACCGTACTATGGAGAGGGTTCAAAGACCTATGGATATGAGATCATAGAACAACTAGGATGGAAAGCACCACAACATATTGTAGTTCCCATGGCAGGCGGGTCCTTGATTACGAAGATTGAAAAGGCTATTAAAGAATTCGTAAAACTAGGTCTTATCGATAAAGCAGATACCAGGCTCCATGGCGCCCAGGCAAGCGGCAGCTCACCGATAACCACAGCTGTTAAGCAGGTAACCGACGTGATAAAACCTGTAAAGCCCAGGACTATTGCCCAGTCAATAGCAATCGGCAATCCGGCTGACGGTTATTATTCTGTGAAGTCCATTAATGTGTCCGGAGGATGGGCAGAGGATGTAACCGACGATGAACTCGTAGAGGGTATTAAATTACTTGCCAGAACGGAAGGTATCTTCACAGAAACAGCGGGCGGTGTAACTGTGGCGGTTACAAAAAAACTTATCGAACAGGGCAAAATACCACAGGATGAGTCCATTGTAATCAGTGTTACGGGAAATGGCCTAAAAACCCAGGAGGCTGTACTGGACAAATTAGAAGTACCAAAAATCATCAACCCTTCCCTCTCTGAATTTGATGCGATTATGGAAGAGAAGATGGCAGCAGTACATTAAAAGTAATCAGCCTCTTAGCAAGGTGCTACCTCAGACCTTTATAAATCAAAACGTAAAATAGAAGAAATATTCTTTTGAACATTTTTTTAACAGTATGATAACTCTCTAATTTACATACATTTTGATATTTTTTAGTTACGATTTTATGATAATTTTTGAAAACCCGAAAGGAGCATAAATATGCCAGTAACGGTACGCATTCCAACACCACTAAGAACCCTTACCAAGGGTGCAGACGAGGTAAAGGCGGAGGGAAAAAATATTAAAGACATTATTGATAATCTTGAAACAAATTATAAGGGAATTAGAGAGAGAATTTGTGACAATGACGGTCAAATCAGGAGGTTTATTAATTTTTATCTCAATGATGAAGACATTCGGTTTATGGGTAATCTAAATACGTCTGTAAAAGATGGCGACTATATTTCCATAGTGCCTGCCATTGCTGGTGGCAATTAGAAATATACTATCTTTGCAAAAAACGTAATCAGAGGGAGTTGAATTGGTTGCAAAGGATAACGTGATAGGAAAAAACCATGTTGTTGACTTTGGCATTTTATGAAAACGAGGCAGCATTGAAGAAGAGAATTATTTTCTGAAATCATCCTAAACGTTATGATTTCATTTCATGAAGATTATAGTTACAGAAAAACGGTCAACGAACCTTTAGTCGGGCATATCCCTGATGGTCGCCGTATTTATCTGACCAGACAATACCAACCTCCCAGATGTCTCCTTTTTGCATGATCTTTAGTAAGGCACCAAGTTCTTCAATATTGTTAATTCGATATTGGCCGACATACACAAGCACGTGACCTGCCACAATCCCAACGCTCGCAGACGGGCTGTTTTTTTGCACCCCCGAAATTAACACCCCGCTCTTTAACCACCATAAATTTAATTGTTTTGCAAGTTGTGGTGTCAAATCTTGTACGAACAGCCCTAACTTTTCCAGGGCAAGCTTTTCCACGGATGGAAGTGGTGCCTTTTCTAGAGTGACATCCACCTTGAAATCTCGTCCGCCTCGTTTGACGTAAATATACAGTTTATCTCCTGCATTTTTCTTGAGTATGTATTTTTCAAAGTCAAGAATATCCTGAATTTGTTTAGAGTCTATTCTAGTAATATAGTCCCCATTTTTGATTCGCGCCTTGTCGGCAGGACTACCAGGATCAACAGAGGAAACCATGATACCTCTAAAAGCATCATCATTTTTCTCTTCTACCTGTACGCCAAACCATATCTTGTTGAGTTCCCTAAAATTAAAAAGCTTAACAAGGGTTTGTCTTACTTTATCGACCGGAATCGCAAACCCGATCCCCTGAGCCTGATTTACAATTGCAGCATTAATACCAATAAGTTCCCCATCAATATTGATGAGAGGACCACCGCTGTTTCCGGGATTGATCAATGCATCAGTTTGAATAAGGCCATCATACTTAATATCGCCATATTCACTGCTGAATGTCATGATGCGGTTCTTTGCGCTCAGCACCCCAGTGGTAACAGAGTTTTCCAAGCCAAAGGGATTGCCCAACGCTATTACAGTTTCCCCGATCATGAGATCCTTGGACGTGCCCATTTTGACATAGGGAAGAGGTCCGGGAGAATTTATTTTTAACACGGCGATGTCACTAATCGGGTCGGAACTGATCATGGTTGCCTCAAAGTCTCTACCGTCAGATAGTCTTACTTTGATTTTCGATGCGCGACTAACAACATGTTCATTCGTGACAATGTAGCCATCTTCATCAATAATAACTCCGGAGCCTAAAGGCCTTTCGACCATCTGCTTTTGGCTTTGGCCAAAAAAGTCGTTAAAAAATTGATCAAACAGTTCACTTCTCGATCCAAAAAATGGGTCTACATGTCGCTGGGTAATAAGCCTCTCTGTACTGATATTGGCTACAGCAGGCCCCACCTTCTCTACTGCCATAACAATAGGAGTCCTGCGATTAGAACTAGTTTCGAGGGCAGGCGCCTTATTGTACGCTAACGGAATGCAGACAAGTGTTGCAAAAATTGATAAAAAGATAAGTATTTTTTTCAAGGCATTTGCGGAAAAAATATGTCATATGTAATTTCAAAATTTTCAACTGTCACCGTGCCAATCTTGGCCACACAACTCTGTGTCATTTCCTGTGTCACATATAGGGCAAAAACTGCTGAAGCAGGAAGCATACTGCTTTATTCCCACATTGCTCTGCGCAAGAATAACGGAACACAACACAAATCATCACACCTTCACTATAAACCACATTTTGAATAATTACGTAAAATAATTCAATAAAAATATCCAAACAAGTAATTAAAATGGAAAATTGTTTTCAATTCAGATTCCTTGTTTGGATATTTCTTGTTATTACGTCTTTTTGTGCAGTTTGCTTACCAGAAAATACTTTTCAGTGAAACCCTCCGTGGGGAGGGTTAACAGAAGGCCTCCCGTGCGGAGTGGCACCTATAGGCATTTCATTGCCAAGAGCCTTTGCCGCCTCCTCCACCATTGATGAAGTTTCATGAACAATCGTAGTAAAATCCTCTTCGTTTTTCATCAACTTAGCGATCGACTCACTACCAACGACATAAATATACTCAGAATCACTTGCTTTCACATAATAGCTGCCAGCATCCTTCTTCTTGCCGATAGAAAGCACAACATCACCACTTTCCAAACTCATGACAATGGCAAGCTGAGGTTTATCCAAAGAAAATTGCGTTAAATTGGTTGCTTTGTATTGTTCGATGTAATTGCCCTTTAACTCGTCAAGATTACGGACAAAGTAATCTACTTCTCTTCCCTGTACGTCTTTTTGCTCATTATTTTTCAACTTCCACACATTGTTGATTTTCTTCAATAATACACTTCTCTTGTCATAGTTGAGTGCAAGCTCTTTCACTTCCGTCCTGTCAAAATTAAGAATTTTGGTTGGTACAAGTTCAGCATCAAAGTTTTTAATCTTTGGCCAGGAGAGTTCAAATACATGATCGTCATCACTAAACATGCAATATGAACTTACCTTATCACCTTCCTTCACTTTCTTGCCAACAAGCAAAGTCCTTGTTTCGACAATTTTTTCGACGGACTCTTTCGGTTTCATGGCAGGATCGGATACCTCTTCTTTCCTCTTCTTATCCGAACCTTCAGGCGTTTGCTCCAGGACTTTTTCGTAAGTTACAGAAACTTTGATCCTCGGATCATTTAACCCAAAGACATTCAAGTCTTTAGGTGCTTTTGTAACATAGCAATCTGCTTTTAAAAAGGATAAGTCCCACACAATCTGGTTTACCGCATGCACATCAGCTATCGTTTGAACAGGCTTTGAGAGTGCCCACTGGAATTGTCCTTCCGCATCCTTCTTATTTGTTATTTCACAAACGAAAGTACGATTTGGTTTTTCGATAACAATCTTTTTGACCAAATCCCTGTTAAAATCGCACACCAGCCTGTCCCGGAAGCGCAGGAGCGGATTCTCAATCTTGTCGTAGAATTCAGCCGTAGGGACTGTATAAACAGGATCTTCTCCAACACGTTTCACATAGCATTTGGTGCCATCGGGTAACTTGTTACCTACGTAAAATTTAGCCAGAGTCTTATCCTCTTCTTTGGTAACGGAGATCTCAAAGACGGGATCTTTCAAACCGTACACGGACAAATCAGTTGGTTTATCAGAAACAAAATCTTCTATTTCGAGGGATTTGATCTTCTCTATAAAGTTTTTAACAGTATCCTGGTCCGCATAAATATTAATCGGTTTTGTAAGTTTCCAATCCAGATCCAGGGATTTTTCGATAGCAATTACATCGGTTGGTGTTTTAATTTCCAATTTATTTATTCCATAGGTTCCTATAGATTCAAACCTGACCACTTTCTTGTCCCGCAAGTCATTTGGTTTTTTACTCAGGTCAGCAAGAATAGTATCCTTAAGAAAGAAGATCGTAGGCTCATCGGAGCGCTTTGCATAAACCTTATTATCCAGGGAATGCCCAAAGACAACAGACTGTTCAGCGCCTTTTTCGTTAATGACAACAGTGAATCGTGGAGAATCCAGGCCATATTTAACTAAATCACCTGATTCTTCGGTAACAAAGTCTGTCCGGTCAATTTGCAGGTTTTTGAATTTTCCAAGAATATCCTTAATTTTTTCCAGGTCGGCCAAATCATTGACAGGTTCGGCAAGACGCCAGAAATTACCCTTTTTGTTACAAATAATGTTGAATTCTTTCGTTTTGATCTGTATCGTGTCTACAGCTTCCTTGTCGAAACTAAACACCCATTTACTTCTCAAATCCAAAATATTTTTGTTAACTTTATCAACGAGGGTGCCTGGCACAACAGTAACCTCATCGCTCGTATCAAGCTTGATGTATACGTTGTCACCGGCAGCAAGTTTTTGTCCAACAAATACCGTATATTTATCTTTCGGCCCGGTTACCTGTATTTTATCTGGTTTCGCTGGAATATCGGTATACATGGTGATAGAGGTCTTTGGATCATCAAGGCCATAATCATGGAGATCAAAGGGTTTATCCCCTTCTTTTTTAAAGGAGCCAACCTTGTACATAAACTCGAACTCGGAGAGTATGCTGTTCACCTCGGAATTATCCGAACGAAGTTTCAGCGGTTCAACAATGCGCCAGTAATTATCTTCTGATTTTTCCAAAATGATCTTGCCGCTTTCATTGCACAATTCAATCTTTTTGATCATCGATGCCTTGAAATCAGGGATCACCTTTTTCTGCAGCCTTTCCCATTCCTCATGAGGCAATTGCTTTCTTTCGTAAATGACGATATACGAAATGCCAATGGCTGCTACAATTAAAAGGATAATGGTTGTTTTAAGTTTCATAGCTTAACTCTTTCCTCCAGCAAAGAATATCATGAAATTGAAATGATGGGAATCTTCCCTGTGCAGTGTATTGAAATCAGCGACGCCTTTTCCACCAAACGATACTGCCAATAATAACTGGTATCACAGGAATTCCTGCAATCGACACCCAGAAGATAACCTTCATCTGGATGGGGTTAATCGTTGCCTTGCGGAAATCAGGCGGTTTGGCAGAAATACCAAGCTGCGTTTCCTTTTGTGCTAACCAGTTAACAGAATTGCGAAATAAGTCTGCATTCCCAGGATTTTCTATATATTCGTTTGTGACAAAATTTACATCTCCAAAGACGACCAATCGTGCCCCTTGCGGTTTAGCCGACGGGTCATTGGCCATAGCAGGATGCGATTGGGTAACAGCCTTGGGTAATTCCTTTACCTGAGCAGCCACAGCCAGAGACACGGGGCCCTGCACATCGGTGTCTATATTATATTCAGGTTTCTTCTGCCGCAAATTTGCGACATCAATTTCTCCCCATGACCCTTCAGGCGCACGCATAAGCACGGTTGCCTGATAAGGCATTTGGTCATTCGGTGGTGACGCATCAACAGGACATGCGCCAAAAATAATCGTGTTATAATTCTTCAGGTCATTCGTAATCGAGTGTTCTTCTGCGTATTCGTCCTTGCCCACATAAATTTCCGCAACGGTTTGTATACCAAAAAGTGGCATATTGACTTTGTTATACACAACGACATCATCGCGAACTGCAATGCCGTATTCCGGCAAAAGTGTCTTAAATCCGGTAGGAGCGTTCGGGCTAAGTGCAGGTTCCAGCATAAGTAAAAGCTTGCCCCGATTTTCCAGATAGTTGCGAATAATATTTAATTCTTCTGTCAGATAAGCCTTGGTCGGCCCTGCAATCACGAGTACCTCGCAATCGTCCGGAATCTTTTTGGCAGTCAAAATATCGAGCGGGACCACACGGCAGTTGTCTCTTTTAAGTGCATTGGCAATTCCAGAAATTCCCCCGCGGTCGAAATCTTCGAACTGCCGTTCACCGTGACCTGTAACAAAGTAGATAGCAGATTGTTTTTCTTGCGTAACGTTGAGAATTGCTTCCGTGAATGCCTCTTCTCCCTTAAACTTAAAAGGGTACTGTTTTTCTATCACTTCACTTTGCTGCACATGCTTGCTGTGCTCACCACATTCAAATACCACAGTATTGAGTTGAAGATCACTGATATTGAGGCGTTTTGCAAGTTCTTCAACCTTGGTACGGTTTCTTAACGGATCGATACTTTCCACCTTGATTTTGTCCGTATGGTAGGCATATTCTTTCAGGATATCCAGGATTTGTTCATAAAACATCTCGCCCGGATTGAAAAGGGTGGTAACAACAATAGGTTTGTCAAGATTTTTGAGTATGTTTTTTGTTTTTGGTGAAAGGGAATACTTGCCGGTAAGCGTAAGGTCAAAACGTTCATAGTGCCGATTATTGAGAAATCCGACAACCGCAAAAATGCAAGCTGCAAAGACGGACATTATTGCAACATTGGTACCGACAAGCGCTTTCCTCCTGGACGCCTCAGATGAAAACCAATTTTTTCGGACGGCCATAACAGCGCTAAATCCAATAATGACACCTCCGCCGATACCAACCGGAATCAGGGAAGACAAGCCCCATAAGTTAAAAATCCTTGATATGCCAAAACCTGCCACAACTGCAATAATTCCAGCCAGGATAATATATCCGCCAAATTGCTCAAACCAATCATTCTTTTTTGTATTCAAAGTGCTCATCTCCATCTCCTGCTCTCAACAATGCGTACTACAATAAATATGAGTAACGCAGTAAAACTAATGTAGTAAACCACATCACGAGTATCCACGATCCCCTTCGTAAACGTATCCCAATGGTCATAGGTGCCTATATATCTCAGTGCGCTGTAAAACCACCCTTCACTTCCGGAACTTGCAAGACCGATCACTAAAAGGATAAGAAGGGCTACAATCCCAATAACAGCTGCGACAATTTGATTTTTCGTGATGGCAGACACCATCAGCCCTATAGAAATAAATAGTCCCCCCATCAAGACCAGTCCAATGTAACTGGCAATAATTGCACCATAATCGGGATTGCCTACCCATGCTAAAAATATGATATAAAAAGCTGTTGGAGCAACCATGATATTGTAAAGCGCCCAAGCCGCTAAAAACTTCCCAAATACCACTTCAAAATCTGTAACAGGGGCTGTCATCAGGGGTTCAATGGTACCTGTCTTGTTCTCTTCGGCAAGCAATCTCATGGTAATAACAGGGGTGAGTATGGAGAGAATAAATTGCGTATAGGCCAAGCTATATCGCAACGTTGATTCCTGGGTGATACCAAGCATGATGGAAAAGAAATAACCCGAAAACACCGTAAATACCGCGATAACAACGTATGCAATCGGTGATAGGAAATATGCGTTAATTTCCCTTTGAAAGATGGTACCTGTGCTTATCATTTATGTCGTTACCTCCTGTTCCTGCATCGTAATCTGATGGAATATTTCTTCTAATGTAATAGAGGCCTGTTTCATCTCCCGAATAATTCCGTTATTTTTCACAACGTTCACAAAGACATCTTCACGAATATCCACACCTCTTTCTGCTTCAACGGTAAAATTACCGAATTCCCCCTTATTGTGCCATACAACTTTTTTGACACCTTTAATGGCGGAAAGGGCATTCTTGATTTTCTGGCCATCGCCACGCACTTCCAGTAAAACGTTATTTCCACTCCTCAACTGGGTAGCCAAATTGGAAGGCGTGTCCATCGCAACAATCTTGCCCTTGTTAATAATAATTACACGACCGCAGATCATTTCGACTTCGGGAAGAATATGTGTAGACAGTAAAATGGTATGTTTTTCACCTAATTCCTTTATGAGTTGTCTGACCTGCCGGATCTGATTGGGATCGAGTCCAATTGTCGGTTCATCAAGAATGAGGATCTTCGGGTCATGAACGAGGGTGTCTGCTAAACCAACCCTCTGGCGGTAACCCTTGGACAGTGTACCAATGATCTGATTCTGCACATCGGCAATCCTGCACTTCTCCAGACACTCATCGATTTTCGATTTGCGCTCACGATAGGGCAACTTCTTCAGTTTAGCACGGAACGAGAGATATTCTTTAACCCTCATTTCTGGATACAGGGGCACGTTTTCGGGCAAATACCCTATTTGCCTGCGTACCTTAATCGAATCACGGAAAACATCGTAACCAGCAACCGTGGCAGTACCAGAAGTCGCCGGCATGTAGCAGGTAAGGATGCGCATGGTAGTGGTTTTACCTGCCCCGTTCGGTCCCAAAAGCCCTAAAATCTCACCTTGTTTAACTTCAAACGAGATATCGTCTACCGCATAAACATCTGCATAACGTTTTGCTAAATGGTCAACTTTAATCATATTATTAAGAAACTCTCCTTTTAGAATTATCTTTTAAAAACTTCTTCGCCTCATGAGTTTGATCCCCTCTTCATTAAATAACACTATAACCGTGTATTTTATACCATGGCCGTACTCACCGTATTTGTATAACTCTGAAAGATACAATCGCTTTATTGTATGGATTTTTGAAATATTGAAATTAAAGAACTGATGCCGATGATTTGATGCAATATTTTGGGCAGGCAAATGAGGATGTAGCTGTACTACAACGCAACAAAACACACAACATATTCCCGTGCATCGAAAAAAACAGCAACGCAAAAACCATATCTTCAATTACAAAACTAATGGTTTATGTCTTTCCAGAACCTTCTAAGGAGTTTTCCATTTTATTAGATTCTAAAATTTTCATTTGCCGTACATCACCTTCACTTAGTCTGATCTTCGATTGCATTAATTCCAAAAAAGCAATCCTTACAGAATCATCAGAATCCGTTTCAATGAACACAGGCGCCTTTTTTATGATTTGCCTTGCTCTGTTTATAATTAAAGTTGTAAGCCGCAACGAACCACCGACCTGTTTTGCAAGCTCGTCTATATTTTTATAATCCATATTAACACCTATGATATGAAATATGTTCCGAAAAATTTATAAATTTACCGATATTTTTTAAAAAAAGATAGCCGGCTTTTCCCTAAAAGCCCTATCGTCGTTTTATAGTATCATTAAAAAACTGGTCAAAGAATTCTCAAACAATTCTAGAGTAAGCCACATATACTATATAAAAATTCTTTTTTGTCAAGGGAAATCGAGCCGTAAAAATTCCTTGAGAAACAACTTCTCACTATGATAGTATATTTGCTTTGACTTATAAAAACACTTGCTTTATATCGGAACTTAATGAAGGGAAAAAAATATGGCAAGGATATACGAGGATATCACAAAGACAATTGGCAATACACCATTAGTCAAATTAAATCATGTCACCAAAGGATTAGAGGCCACTGTGGTTGCCAAGATGGAATCTTTTAACCCCATGGCCAGTGTAAAAGACCGCATTGGAATCGCAATGATTGAAGCATCAGAAAAGGCAGGGCTGATCAACAAATCTACAGTTATTGTAGAACCCACGTCAGGCAATACGGGTATCGCACTGGCCTTTGTAGCCGCTGCAAAGGGATATAAATTGGTTTTAACAATGCCGGACACCATGAGTACAGAACGAAGGGATCTTTTGAAGGCTTTTGGCGCTGAGATCATATTAACACCAGGGGCAGAAGGAATGAAAGGCGCCATCAATAAAGCAGAAGAATTGTTAAAGAATACCCCAAACTCATTTATGCCACAGCAATTCAAGAATCCGGCTAATCCGGAAATACACCGGAAGACAACGGCCGAAGAGATCTGGAACGATACGGACGGCAGGATCGATATCTTTGTCGGGGGTGTGGGTACGGGTGGGACGATCACTGGCGTCGGAGAGATCATTAAGAATCGCAAACCATCACTGAAGGTAATTGCCGTAGAACCTACCGATTCACCGGTACTTTCCGGAGGAAAACCCGGTCCGCACAAGATTCAGGGGCTCGGTGCAGGATTTATTCCGGATATCCTCAACATGAAGGTGATTGATGAAATTATTACCGTAAAGAACGAGCAGGCATTTGCTGTTGCCCGTCAACTGGCACGACATGAAGGAATTTTGGCAGGCATCTCTTCCGGGGCTGCCGCCTATGCCGCGCTACAGGTAGCCGCAAGACCTGAAAACAAAGGAAGGCTGATTGTGGTCGTGCTTCCCGATACGGGCGAAAGATATCTGTCCACCGTTTTGTTTAAGGAATTTTGATGTTTGAACGCATGAAGGAAGACATCGATGTCGCCTTTCAAAATGACCCGGCTGCAAGGAGCAAGCTCGAAGTAATTTTATGTTATCCCGGCGTACATGCATTATGGCTGTACCGGATATCTCACTATCTCTGGAGGAAAGGGTGGATTGTATTGTCCCGCCTCATTTCCCACATAAATCGGTTTTTGACTGGAATTGAAATACACCCCGCGGCTGAAATAGGACGTGGCGTATTCATCGACCACGGTATGGGTGTTGTAATAGGTGAAACGGCAATAATTGGTGATGGGTGTCTCCTTTACAAGGGGGTTGTACTCGGTGGCACGACTGTCGAAAAGACAAAAAGGCATCCTAATCTGGGCAAAAAAGTTGTCGTAGGCTCTAATGCCTGCATCCTGGGCAACATAATGATCGGGGATTATGCACGGATCGGTTCCGGTTCTGTAGTAACGAAAGATGTGCCACCCCATGCAACCGTAGTGGGTGTGCCGGGCAGAATCATTAAGCAACGAAAAAAAGAAGAACAGGAAGTAATGTTGGATCACGGACAATTACCCGATCCTATTGCAGAAGCTATTATGATGGTGTTAAAAGAAAATTGCAAACTCAAACAGCGTGTTAAAAAACTTGAGGACGCTTTAAGCCTTTCAATCAGAGAAGACGATAACATTTCCGAAAAAGAATCAGAAGTAATGACGGTATTCATGAAAAACTATAAAGATGGGGACGGGATATAGGATGGATTAGTTAAACTACTACGAATCCTTGTCCTCCTTGTGAATCAAAGACGAAGAGGATATTTTTATAATTAGGAAAAAAGGTAGAGCATGTATTGGTACCAGTGGTTTCGGTTATGAACACTGGGGAAATGGGGTATTTTACCCTGAAGGACTATCAAAGAGTAAGTGGCTGGAATATTATGCACAATTTTTTGATAGCATAGAATTAAATGTCTCTTTTTATCGACTACCTTCAGAAAAGACCTTTAAAGCCTGGTATCGGCGAACACCAAATAATTTTTCATTTTCCGTAAAAGGGAGCCGATTTATTACCCATGTCAAGAAACTCAATGAAGTAGAGGCGCCATTAAAGTTGTTTTTAAATAGGGTAAAATTTCTCGAAGAAAAATTAGCCACAATTCTGTGGCAGTTGCCTCCTCTGTTTAATGTCCGTGTCGACAGGTTATCAGATTTTGTGATACTCTTAAAAAGGTTAAGCACAATATCACACGTCTTCGAGTTTCGAAACAAAAGTTGGCTTTGTGACGATGTATATCATCTATTAAAGGATGCAAATATGGCGATATGTATTGCCGATTGGCCAGAGTTTACGAAGAGTGTTCCCGCGATGGCCGATTTTGTATATCTCAGATATCACAAAGCGGGACAGTATCTTTACGGAGGATGCTATTCTGATGCCAGATTACACGCCGATGCGATAAAGATAAAATCATGGCTGAAAGAAAGAAAAAATGTATTCGCATATTTTAATAATGACGAGGCGGGTTATGCAGTAAAAAATGCCATTACCCTTTCAAAGTTGGTACAAAAATAAGCAGTGGATTTTCTTCAAGACAGTGACATTTTTTTGACAACAGACAATTCGTCAATATACCTGTTTCTCAGTTTTTATTAATTTAGGGCGATTTGTAAAATGAGTTGTAAATGTGCCTCACCCATCAATGCCATCATTTATTGATAGGGAAAGGATGTCTCATTGTCAGACCTGAAACGTCACAGGGAAATTGTTAACATTTTTGAAAACGGAGGAATAAAACAGTGGATTGGGGAATAAAGAATCGTTTATCTCAACTCATCAAACCAAATGGTCGTTGTATGTTTCTGCCCATCGATCATGGATATTTCCAGGGGCCTACTTCAAAACTGGAAAGGCCGGGCGAAACGATTAAACCGATTATCGATTATGCCGATGCACTCTTTTGTACCCGCGGGGTACTGCGTGCTTGCATAAACCCGGAGAATAGCAAGCCTATTATCCTTAGGGTATCCGGAGGCACCAGTATGGTGGGAAAGGATCTCGCCAATGAAGGGCTAACCACTTCAATGGAAGAGGCGATTCGTCTGAATGCATCTGGCGTTGGTATCTCCGTCTTTATCGGCAGTGATTACGAGCGCCAAACATTGTTAAATCTGTCAAACCTGGTCAACGAGGCAGAAAGATACGGCATTCCCGTAATGGCCGTTACCGCTGTGGGCAGGGAACTGGAAAAACGGGATGCCCGTTACCTCGCCCTATGCTGTCGTATTGCAGCAGAATTAGGTGCCCGTGTTGTAAAGACGTACTGGTGTGAAAATTTTGACAAGGTAACCAATGGCTGTCCCGTACCCGTGGTCATGGCCGGTGGTCCAAAAACAAATTCTGATATGGAGGTGTTTGAGTTCGTTCATGACGGAATGCAAAAAGGTGCTATTGGTGTAAATCTGGGCAGAAATATCTGGCAAAACGAACATCCGGTAGCCATGATCAAGGCCTTGCATGCCATTATCCATGAAAACGCAACTGCAAAACAGGCCAATGATCTATTTAACTCCGCAAAGAACGAAAAGAAAGAATAACTTCACATATGTGATAATCTTTTGGTCATCAGCAGGAAAACAAACTTTTCGTAAGAACTACATGAGGAAAATAGCATGCGCGTAGCAATGTATTATAATAACAGGGATGTCAGAATCGAAGAGATGCAGACCCCGCAGATCGGTCCGGGCGAGTTATTGATAAAGATACAGGCAAGCGGCATTTGCGGCAGTGACGTAATGGAGTGGTATCGTATCAAAAGGGCACCCCTGGTACTTGGACACGAGATTGCCGGAGAGATCGTTGCTACTGGTGAGGGAGTGAAACGCTTCAAGGTGGGCGACCGGGTAACGGTTGCCCATCATGTCCCGTGCAATACCTGTCACTATTGCCTGAATGGCCACTATTCAGTATGCGAAACCTTACGCACTACGAATTTTTACCCGGGAGGCTTTTCTGAGTACACCCGCATCCCTCAAATCAATGTTGACCGTGGTACCTTTATCCTGCCAGATGAGGTCTCTTTTGAAGAGGGAACCTTTGCAGAGCCTTTGGCCTGTACCCTGCTGGGTCAAAAGAAAGCAAATCTGCGTCCGGGCCAGAGTATACTCGTCATCGGCAGCGGTATCTCCGGACTCCTTCACATCCAACTGGCACGTGCCCTGGGGGCGGGACGAATATGTGCAGTGGACATCACTGACTACCGTTTAAAAATGGCCAAACAATGCGGGGCAGATATAACCATTCACGCCAGAGAGGATGTCCCCGCCTGTTTACGCAAAGCAAATGACGAACGGCTGGCAGACCTCGTCATCGTATGCACAGGGGCTCCTTCAGCTATTCAGCAGGCATTTAACTCCGTGGACCGGGGCGGAACGATTCTTTTTTTTGCCCCCACAGAACCCAATGTAACAACTCCTATGAACCTTTGGGACCTCTGGCGCAATTGCAATTCTGTCATCATGTCGTATGCCGGCCCTCCGGATGACACAGCAACGGCCATCGAATTGATCCGCGCCGGCAGGGTAAAGGTCGGAGAATTGATTACCCACCGATTACCTCTTTCTGAAACGGCTCTGGGCTTTAAGCTCGTTGCCGAGGCCAAGGATTCCATCAAGGTCATCGTTGAACCCCACAACACGCCAGCATGAACTGAAACAAAAGCAAGGAAAACCTGAACACAATGATTATGCGGTTATCGCGAATGATGCGGTAATCTGAGTCAGGGCGGGGTTCCGAAGGAAAAAATCCTGGTGGAACTTCTCCTTCTAACCCAGGGATGATAGCGAAGGGTCCTCCGGATAGCGGAGACAATGATAAGAAGAGCAGCGGACTCTTTAACTTTGAACGATCTGAATATCGTTCTCAATAGGAACCATCTTTACGGGCAGCAGTCCAGTAAATAATACCACGGTGGGCGACAACTGAGGGGATGGATTGAGTAGTGTCTAAGCGGGAGAAGAGTCGTGAATGCCCGAATTACCTGAAGTTGAAACAATCAAGAATGAGCTTGAGCCACATGTTGTCGGACGGAGAGTTACCGGCGTTAGCCTGCCCTGGAAGGGAATCGTATGGGAGCCTTCGGTCAGGCAGTTCCGCGCCCGCCTTATCGGGCAGAGAATCACCGGCTTGACCCGCAGAGGCAAGTACCTCTGCTTCAGCCTGGGCAGTGGCGAGAGCCTGGTCATTCACCTCAAGATGAGCGGCTCGCTCCTGCTGAAGCGGAACTTGACTGATGACCGGTTCGTGAGGGCCATCATCCGCCTGGATGATGGCTCGGAGCTTTACTTCCGTGACCAACGCAAGTTCGGCCGGATGTGGCTGGTGGCCGATAATAGAACAATCGTGGGCAAGCTGGGCCCGGAGCCACTTGAGGCAGGCTTTACAGTGAAACTCCTGGCCGGGCTGCTGAGCGACCGTGCTGCGTTGATAAAGGCGCTGCTTTGTGACCAGAACCTGATTGCCGGTATTGGCAACATGTATGCCGATGAGGTCCTGTTCGCTGCCGGGATTCATCCGCTGCGGCCTGGCGGTAGCCTGTCTGCGAACGAGGTGAAAAGGCTGCATAGCGCCATCAGGCAGGTGCTGAAGCAGGCTATCGGCAAGAAGGGGGCAAGCGTCATCAACTACTACCGGCCGGGTGGCGAGCTGGGCACGGCCCATTTCCAGTTCAGGGTGGCCCACCGGCGCGGCGAGGTATGCTACAACTGTGGCACGCCCATACAGCGCATTACGGTACGGAATCGCGGCACCTACTTCTGCCCCAGGTGCCAGCACCAGTAACCGGCAGGTTGCCCGGCATGCAAGACATAACGTACATAATGAAGCTGCCATCCTTCTGCTGCTGTTTTTTTCTGCCTGTATGGCTTATTCAGTATAGGATTATCAACGGCTATGACATTACTCTATATCCTTCAACATTTCCTTAAGATATAGGGAATACTCCCTCATACAGCCACTTTCTCCTTTAAAACTATACTCCTTATTTCTTCCCTAAGAGCGCTCTCAGGCACAACATCTACTTTGAATATTAAGCTTTTCCTCAAGAAAATCAGCCAGACCGGTAAGGTCTAAGAGATTCGTATCCTTCTCAAATTCCACCAGTACATCCAGGTCACTGCCTTCCTTTTGTTCACCCCTTACATAAGAGCCAAATATACCTTTTATTTCAGCCCTGAATTGCAGTTTCGCCTCAGCCTTTACACTGGCTATCGTTGAAATTATTTCACTCACAGATTTTTCCATCTTAATATTCTCTTTGTCCAAATATCCTTTCAGAAATTGTGACATGACGAAATTATTCCATGCAGCCACCTCATCTTCCAAATGATTCTTTAATACTGGTTTTTTTCCTGGCTACTCTCTCCACATCTCAGAAATAATTCTTTGAATACATCTCTCTGCTTCTTGCCGCAAAAGTCGTACGTGTCCACTGCTGCCAAGTTTGCAACGGCTTTAAAAGGGCGTATTCTTGATTATGCCTGCTTCTCATTAAACCGTTGATATATTTTCCTGGTCAACCAGTCCTTCACATCATTTTTAAATTCAGAATTTTCCATGATCTTATCAAATATTTCCTGATTAGAATCCATCCGGTCAATAAGTGTTTGGATAAATACCTCTTCAAAGGCGTACTTGAAATTTTCAATCGGATTGTTTTGCGCCCTTATCTTCAAATCTTCATTCTCAAATAACGCTTGTTCAATCTGCTCAAAGTATAAGCGGTCAGCTTCAGTAAAGTCAGTGCCAAATTTTTCATTCAATAAGTAAATAATGTTCGAGAGTTTATCCTTTTCATCTTTTGGTTTGCTGATACCAGCCTCTGTTGTTGGGTCAAGGCTATGCTCTCCCTGAACCTGCAAAACCAGATCGCCTTCGGCTACTTTTTGTAAGCGATAATATTCAAGCGCTACTTCATTATCCAGTTTCAATCGCTCCGTATAATCTGCCTTGGGCAGTTTCGTCAGCAGAAATCGGCCGTACGAATACAATTTTTCAAGCTCAACGTCCTGAAAGGGCATGATTTGCGAAAGAAATGAATACAACCTGACAAAAGCAGTCAAAGACTTTTTGAACTCATCCTGCGGCTCTTCCTGTAAGGCATTAAACCGGTCGACTGCCGGATCAATAAATGCGTACAACCTGCCCTGATCTTTCACAGATGAATGTCCCGGCTTGTAGAATACTCTGGCAAATGCATCCACTTCAGACTGGTAATAGACATTCGCGGCATCGGTCTTACCCTTCAAATCATATAAATGATTCGGGTCAGTGGTTTCTGTCATTGCTGTCAGTTCATAGTATGGCTGGAATGAATCAATGATTGTTTGTCTATCATTGGCAAAATCGAGAACAAAGGTGTCTTCCTTGCCGGGATAAGTCCTGTTGAGTCGTGAAAGCGTTTGCACGGCTTTTACTCCTGACAGCTTTTTGTCAACATACATGGTGTGCAATAAAGGCTGGTCAAAGCCATACTGATATTTATCGGCCACCAGCAAGACCTGATAATCATTCGTTGCAAACTTTTCTGGCAATTCCTTCTCGCCAAACTTGTTCAACTGTGCTTCGGTTACTCCTTCCGGATAGAGGTCGTCAATCACTGTCCCGGAAAAAGCTACCAGAAGTTTTATGCTGGTGTAGCCCTTTTCTTTAATATAATCCTTAAACTCAAGGTAATACCTCAGGGCATGTTTTCTTGATGAAGTTACAACCATTGCCTTTGCCTTGCCTCCGATTTTTTTCATCGTGATCTGTCTGAAATGCTCAACCATCACTTCGGTCTTCTGCGCAAGGTTTGTGGGATGGAGCGTTGCAAAACGGCCAATTGCCTTTACTGCTTTTCTTTTATTCAGTTCCGGGTCGTCCTCAATGGTTTTGCAAAATTTGTAATAAGTTTCATACGTAGTGTAATTCTTCAGCACATCAAGGATAAATCCCTCCTCAATGGCTTGCCGCATAGAATAAAGATGGAATGGCAGGGATTTGCCTTCGTCATTTTTGAAGCCAAACACCTCTATTGTTTTTGCCTTTGGCGTTGCAGTGAAGGCAAAAAGGCTTATATTTTTTTGAGGACCGCGCTTACGTATCGTTTCACGGATGTAATCATCCTCATCTTCCACACTGCTCTCAATTTCAGTTTCAATCTTTTCTGATTCTTCGAGCGAGACATTCTTTCCAACGAGTGCTTCAGTCATCTTTCTGCTTGCTTCACCGCCCTGGCTGCTATGCGCCTCATCAATGATTACCGCGTAGTTGCGCCCGGAATTTTCTCCCAAATGTTTAAGCGCATAGGGAAACTTCTGTAATGTAGTGATGATAATGCCCGTTCCTGATGTAATCGCTTCAGCCAGTTGCCTGGAATCCTCATCAATGCGCTGAACCACGCCCGTTTTGTGCTCAAACTGATAGATGGTATTTTGCAACTGCTGGTCAAGCACATTTCGGTCGGTAATTACAATTATTGAGTCAAATACCTTCTTGTCCTGCACATTGTATAAACTACTCAGCCGGTAGGCGAGCCATGCAATTGAATTGCTCTTGCCGCTGCCTGCTGAATGCTGAATCAAATAATTCCTGCCGGGGCCGCTGATTTTTGCGTCGGTGGTAAGTTTGCGAACCGCATCAAGCTGATGATAGCGAGGGAATAGCAATGATTCTTTTGTATATTTCTTTCCCTCAACCGTAAAGTCTTCTTTTTGCAAATGCATATACCTTCCGATAATTTCCAGCCAACCGTCCACATTCAGTGTTTCTTCCCAGAAATAGGCAGAACGGTAAGTGGAATAGTCCTTTGCCGGAGGGTTGCCTGCTCCATTCTTAAAACCCTTGTTAAATGGTGAGAATCGTGTGCCGCCTGACTCAAGCCTGGTAGTGAAATACACTTCATCTGGGTCGAGGGTAAAATGCACCAAGGCTCTCTTTTTGAATTGAAAAAGCAGTTCCCGCGGGTCACGGCTGGTGCGGTATTGCTCCATCGCTTCACTTACGGATTGACCGGTGAAATGGTTTTTTAATTCAATAGTCGCCACAGGCAAACCGTTTAAAGAAAGCAGCAGGTCTATGCTCTTGTTGTTTTTGGTAGAAAAATGAACCTGTCTGGTTACAGAGAGTTTATTGAGTTTATAAAGTTCAAGCGTTTCAGGATTCAGTTTGCTATCGGGTTTGAAATAAGCCAGTTTGAATTTAACACCGCTGTCGGTAATACCATGACGGATTACATCCAGCATGCCCCTTAAATCCAGTTCTTTAAAGAGGCGTTGAATGAATTTGTTCTCGGTGTCATCTTTATAATAAGACTTCAACTTGTCCCACTCTTTAGGCTGAGACGTCTGAATAAATGAAAGCACTGCCTTTTTATCAAATGCCAGATCTCGGCTGAAATCTGAATCATTACCTAAATGCCAACCATTGGTGGTTAAATGCTCAATGATAGCTGATTCAAAAATGGATTCTGTGTGAATAGAAGTCATGTTTGTCTGAAGTTTATCTAATTATTTTTAATTACCTTGCATAGTAATAGTATTAGAAGCATAACCACTTGTCCTTATTTGGAACATCAAATTTTCCCTCTAATAATTTATTAGAATCCATTGGGGCTTTTTATCACTCCCGACATTTTTGGCTGAAAAGGATGTGTAGGACATACATAATTAAACAAGACTCTATAAATTACCATCAACCCCGTGTTCTGGCAGAGACACTAAGCCTGGACGTCTTTCCATGTCCCCCCACGGGCTATACCACGAATTTGTCCCCCGCTGGCTATGTTATGAATCTGTCCCCCGCTGGCGGGGGTGAGGGGGTGGACCGGATATCCCAATCATGTCAACTACCCGCACAATCTTCTGTATAACACCGCTCATATTCTTCAATACATCTTCGTCAGTAAACCTGATTATGGTAAACCCGGCGCTTTCAAGTGCACGGGTCTTACGCTTATCTTTTTCACTTGTTTCTACGTCTAAATGAGTTATCCCGTCAACCTCAATGATCAGCTTCAATTCCTTACAGAGGAAGTCTGCGATATATTGCAGCGCGGGCCTTTGCCTTCTAAATTGATAGCCCTTAATCTGTCCGGCTCGCAGTGCATATTTCCAGAGGCAAGCCTCTGCTTTCGTCATTTTCTTACGCAGGCTGTTTGCAAGCGGCTGTAATCGTTTGTTGTAGCCGTAATTATTGGTTCCGTCAGCTTTTGGTTTTTTTCGCATGATTTCCGCGTTCCTTTTCCACCCCCTGCACCCCCGACAGCGGGGGACAAGTTCATGGTATAGCCACCGGGGGACATGAAGGATACAACAGTAACAAGAATTTTATGGTGATTATTGAATCCTTACCTTAAGACGTATGCCCTTTATTAAGGGGGAATTGCACTGAACCACTTCACCCCTTATCCTCATGGGGAATATCAGACAACTATCTGTTTAATCATTCCCTCGGTTTCTTTTTCCAATGCCAGTATATCCTTTCTTATTTCTTCCAAACTGCGTAGCGGCTTATATTGATAAAAATACTTTGTGAAATTTATCTCATATCCCACTTTTGTTTTACCGTGGTCAATCCATGCATCTGGCACATGCGGCAAGACTTCCCGCCTAAAGTATTCCTCAACATCCTCTTTTAGCGGTACATTTTCAAAATCACGAAGGTCTGCATCGGGCAAAGGATTGCCCTTTCGATCTTTTTCAATATTGCCTTTCGCATCACGTTTAGGGCGCTCAACGGCTATCCGCCTGTAACCAAAATCATCATTGTCAAAAATCTTGCAGTATGGGCCATCCTTGAACTCACCGTAGATTTCGGTAATGCGCTTAATGGCCTCCTCGTGTATCTCTTTCCTCTTATTGCCGAGACTGCGGAGCATCTTACTGTAAAAGGGATTGTTTTTGTCTTCCTTATCAGCGCCAGTTGCATTAATAAGCTGCACCTTGCCTTTGCGTTTCTTGCTCTTTCGGTCGGTAACGATCCAAATATATGTGGAAATGCCCGTGTTGTAGAACAACTGGTCAGGCAAGGCGATTATGGCTTCAAGCATATCATTTTCAATAATCCATTTGCGTATTTCGCTGGGACCGCTTCCGGCGCCGCCGCTGAACAAAGGCGAGCCGTTAAAAACTATTCCAATGCGGCTGCCACCAGCACTACGCTTCACAATCATATAGAGCAAATCATATTCATCCAGCTTTCGTATCTGATCTTCAAAACTGAAATATTCAATTATTTCCCGCACGCTTATGAAAAACCCATTAATGTAATTGCGAAGGTTTGCGGCAATGTTGTTGTGGTCCTTGGCCAGTTCAGCAAAGTCGAACTTGCTCCGACTGTGAAATTTTGCTTTGGCTACGTTATTGAGAATGGGTTCGAGTACTTCAGGCTTTTTGTCTTTATGTTTCTGATATGCAGCAAGCACGTCCTTCTTGGTTGGCTGTAAAACAGCGTCCAATCATCGCAAAACCGTGAATGGCAAAATCACCTTGCCATAATCAGCCTGCTTGTAATGGCCTCTTAACAGGTCTGCGATCGACCAGATGAAGTTTGCCTTTTCTCTGAAGTTATTTGTCGCTATAATTCTTTTCTCATTTTCTTTTGATAACCGCATATTATTCGGGGAATGCAGAAGGCATTAACATAAACCCCTCTTTTCTGGCTGCGTCTCTTAACCTACGGTCCAGGCATACAAAATGGTTCCCTTTGGGAGTTTTGTTGGCCCAGACAAGGGCAGCTGCCAGTTGAAGAGAATCCGCAGCGCGCAATGGATGAGTCAAAAGAAGACGAGATGCTATATCCCTGATATCGCCGCTGGGTTCAACCTCAGTCCATGCATTTGCCAGTTAAGATACCTTTAGCGACTTTGCTTTGCGGTCCATCAATACAGAGAGGGATAATGGCAGAAGCATCCCAGAATATCATCTCTCCTCCTCCCGTTCAGAGATAAGGGCCTTAAGGGCAAGCCCTTTTTCATCCTTTGGCCTCGGCAAATCCCAAAAGCTGCCTTTTATTTTGCCGCTGCCAATACGAACCAAACCGGCTTTTTCAAGCATGTGCAAATGGGCTGGCACATCTGCTTCTGCCCTATCAAGAGGTACCAACTTGGCAATCGGTTTTCCCCTGTCGGTAACAAGCACTTCCTCTCCGGCCTTTACTTTGGCAAGATATTCACTAATAGATGCCTTTAATTCAGAAACAGCCGCTGTTTTCACAGTATTATCCTCCAGTACTCTTAGAACTATTTTATATGACTACTATAGTCAGTTTTATCGGCTACGTCAACTATGCAAATGAGTTCCTGAAATTAGCTGAAAATTTAATCAATCTTTTAATTTGAAATATCTCAGACTGCACGGTAAGATTATCACCATTGTTTTAACAGTTTTCATTATCAAATTTTCCGTTACTTTTAAAATAATTCCTATGAATAATTCACCTTCGAACGATCTCATAGATCGTGTAAAAAAATACATGCAAGATGAAGAGCAAGAGATTGTCGATCTTGCGTGTAAATTAATTACTGCCAAGACCGAAAACCCACCAGGAAATGAAACCCTTGCTGCCAAAGTAGTCGAAGATTTCTTCAAATCATTACAAATCCCATATACCATTCATGAAAAGATAAAGGGGAGGACAAATATCGTTGGATACATAGGCAAAGGGACCCCTGCATTGCTGGTAGCATGCCATTTAGACGTTGTGCCGGCGGGTGATGACTGGAAACGGAACCCCTTTGAGGCATGGATAGAAAATGGCCGGATATATGGGAGAGGTTCATCAGACAACAAGGGTCAAATGGCCTCCATGATGGCCGTTGCAAGATTCCTGAAAGAGAATGAATCCCGATTAAAGGGGCAATTTCTCTTAATCGGTGTCGCTGATGAGGAACGGGGTTCCACCTTAGGTTTAGAGTATTTGCTGAATGAATGTGGGATCAAAGCCGATTACGCTATTATTCCCGACGTTGCACATAATATGCAGTTGATCGATGTAACAGAAAAAGGAGCATTATTTTTAGAAATCACGTCACACGGCAAACAGGCACACGGCTCCCGACCGGAAACAGGGATAAATGCCATATGGAATATGATACCCTTATTGGAACGTATAAAACAATTAAAGTTCCAAAAAGCCGCACATCCACTCCATACCCCGCCCACTCTGAATCTGGGATCTATCCACAGCGGAACGGCACCAAATATCGTACCTGCCCTCTGCAAGGCACAATTGGATATTCGTTATTTGCCCGATGATTCAGCCGATACCATTATCGGTACTATTAAAAATATTATCAAAGAGGTCGAAACACAATATTCGGTAAAATTTGACTTAAGGGTCATTTCCAACCAGCCTCCAACAGCCGTCGCTATCGATAATCCATTGGTGGAATTGATTTCAAAACACACCTTAACCATTCTGGGAACCAGGCCTCAGCCGAAAGGAATGTCCGGTGCGACGGTAACGAAGCAACTTATCCAAAAGGGAATAATCGCCGTTGGGTTTGGTCCGGGTGATGAGACCGAGGCACATGCAACAAATGAATCCATCAGTATTAAGGAACTGGTTGATTTTGCACAAATTATGGCTTTAATCGCTCTTGATATATTATCGTAACGATTTTAATTTTATGAAATATTCACGCCAACCATACTTCACAATAAGGCATGGAAATTTATCACCCGCGCCTTACCTCTCCCGGCAAGGGAGAGGAATAATGTGGAGAAATCCCTTCTCCCCTTGCGGGAAAGGATTAGGGTGAGGGGTATTTTAGATGAAAACCTACGTAATGATCCCGACCTATAATGAACGGGAAAACATAGGAAATTTAATACAGGAAATAGTAAATCTCAAAATCCAGGACCTCCATATTGTCGTTGTAGATGATAACTCACCTGACGGCACATCTGAGGTGGTAACAAATCTGTCAAAAAAACATCCTGAGGTGGAACTCCTTCTCAGGACAACCGAAAGAGGGCGTGGTTCGGCTGGTATCGCTGGTTTCAAATATGCGCTGAAACACGGGGCCGACTCTGTAATCGAAATGGATGCAGATTTCTCTCATCATCCCAAATACATTCCTCGCTTATTAGAAGCACTCCAGGATGCCGATATGGTCATTGGTTCCCGCTTTATAAGCGGCGGGAAAGATGTCAACAGGGGTATCATACGCAAGACAATCACAATCCTGGCAGGTATCTATGTAAGAGTTCTGCTCGGATTAAAGATTCATGACGTTTCTTCTGGTTACAGATGCTTTAAAAGGAAGGTACTGGAGGCGATTGAGCTGGACTCCATGATCTCAACCGGCCCGTCCATCGTATCTGAGGTATTTTACCGGGCACACCTGAAGGGCTTTTCGATTAAAGAAGTCCCCATCGAATTTGAAGACCGTACACACGGTCAAACAAAACTCAATTACAAAATCCTTGTAAAAACCCTCCTCATGGTCTTGAAATTCAAACGATTGTATAAAAGGGGATTGTTGTTTAAACCATCCATAGAAAACCAACCCGGAGATTAAATACAACTCTTTGTTCCCCTCCATTTTGAATGATAAAATCAGTAGCATACTTGCAATATTCTAAGGCTGCTAGGGCTTTTTCCTGAACATCTGTGGTTTCAATATCACCTTCTTTTTTGGTTTCCACCATATAAACAACATCTTTTGTTTTCCACTACAAAATCAGGGTTGTATTGCCTCGAATTGTACTTCCAGTATATGTGGAATTGATTCGATGCGGGTCTTAGCCACATAAGAACTGCCTTGTCCTGCACTAAAATGACCGCAAAATCTTTTTCTGTCTTGGAATCAAATTTATACAGATTGTGGCATGCCTTCCTGAAACCACTGAACACCTTATTGGAAATGGCATGAGTTGGTGTGATGGTCTCGGTAAAGTGATGAATGCTGTCTTTTGTGTATTTTGAAAAATTATGTTCTTCGATCCTTGTAAAAGGCCTTACCATGGATTTTTCATAGCTTGGCGCTTCAAGGTAAAAATGTTGCATGAATTGCGAATGAATATATCCTCAACACTGTTTTCCTGCTCTCGAAGCTTTTTTATCAGAATTTCTTCCGATACCGGTTGATAGTTTAAATTTTTAGTATCAGAGTCAAAATCCTTAAATCCCGATCTTATTTCATTGCTTTGTTAAATAGTAATCCTTGGAATTTCAATAATGTTCTGTACAAAATCATGTACCACTGATTCATAAGCTTCTTCCACGCCATATCTCGCTGATGCCTTTTTGCTTGCCCTGTCCGGTTACTCTTGCAATGGTCATTCCCGGATAGCCCAACTCTAATAAAGCATCCTTAACAATATCGAATTTTTCCAACCTGATTATCGCCTCTATTTTTTTCATAAAAGACCTCCATTCGTTGAATTAAGATAATGTGTCGCCCATTCAGGGCTGTCGCCCTGGGCTATACTCTGTCAGCCCTTCGGGCTTTACCCCGACGTATAAGGAATTTCAATTCTTTTTTCGTTAAGCCATGAACAACACACCCCTTGCCTCTCCCAAGAGGGGATTTAAGGGGTGGGCAAAAAAGTCTTTGGGTTTTTTGTCTTTAATATCCAACCTAATTTAAAGAGAAAATCTCGCTCTCTTAATTCCATGACACTGCCTATACATCAAACATGGGTGCTGTTTTTGCAGTCTACATTTACAAATCGAAGATATAACGGCATAACAAAAAACCCCTATCGAAGAACAACTTCAACAGGAGCTATCAGCTACAACGTAGCAGTTAAGCGAACTCCATCGCCCTAAATATTAATTAAACGTTTAGAATTTTAACCGGCAGCGCAACCGTCCCGGTTGCATCTGTCCAGTTGCAACTCCGCCGCGCTAGGCCATCGCCACACTTTTTTGTTCATGGCTTATCTCAGTCAGATTTACGATATTCCATACCTTCTCCAGATTTTCTTTGTACTCTTCCAGGGTTTTGGTCTTGTTTGCCAATAACTCTAGCTCGATCCGTACTGACTCGCTACCAGCCCTTCGCCGCTCTTGTCCCTTTTGTATGGCCTGTTCTATCTGAGCAATAAGATCGCTCCCAAGATCTTTCAGTTGCTTGGAGTAATGGTCAATGGTTTTACTGATCCTTGCTGTGAGGTCAGAACGTATCCTGCCACAGTTCCTGCCTGCATCGGAGGATACCCGCTCCATCATCTCGTTCAAGACCATCTTTCTGCTCAGGGATTTCGGCAGGAAGGTGCGCAGGATGGACTTGACCTCTTCTTCCGTGGGGGCTGTATATTCCTGGACCATGTAATAAAAACCAGTATCCCTGGCCAGTTCAACGGAAAATTCACATTGTTCCATGGATACCTCAAAGAGTATTTCTGCGGCCGTTTTAAACTCATTGATGATATTATTGGAACGTCTTGTAAAACGATTACAAGTTTCCTGGATTGTATTTAAGATTTCCTTTTCCGCATCCTTTCTGAATGCATCGAATTCTTTAACGATCTCATCCTTGATAACCTTTTGCATTCCGTCCCTTAAGACGGTTGGATTGAGATCGGCATTTTTTTCATAGAAATCCATAAGACACTGCTTTATTCCCGGGGTCTCCTTTTCTTCTAAAATCTTTAACATCCCTTCCACCTTGAAACACAGCTTGTCCGATTCGCCTTTGAGCAGATATTTCATATCTGCTCTGTCTTGCTTCAGGATCGCTACAAGCTGATGAAAGGTGTTGATCTTATTTTCTAACTCCTCCCCGGATGCTTCCATGGTCTTTCTTTCAATAGCTATCTGGGATAGTATCCGGGAGATGACCCGCTTTGTCTTGGATATGGTGGTATTGAGAACGATTTTCCCTTTTTCTAAAGAGAGAAAACTCCCTAAGGCATCTTCCAGGTTCAAAAGGCCACTCTGGGAAAGTTGAACGTCATTGTTCGCTATTTTTGCCTTTAATGCTTCCCTTGCGGAGATAGGCCAGATTTCCTGAACGGTAAACCCCATCTCCTCCAATACCTGTTTATTGAAGGCGGCTATTTCTTCTATCTCTTTCGGAGTCAGATTATCGATCTTATTCAACACAAAGAATATCTTTTGGGTAGAACCTTTGATGGTAACGAGGAGTTCTTTTTCCACCTGCGAGATGGGGACATCGGCGCTCATGAGGAACAATGCCGCATCCAGATGGTCTAAAAATTCATAGGTCGTTTCTGTGTTGTGCAGGAAGGTGGACCCTACGCCCGGCGTGTCTACCAGCAGTATCCCTTTTTCAAGGAAAGGGGATGGATACCCGATGCGTGCGCATCGTACGCCCCGTATATTTTTGGGATTACCTTTCTCCGTTACATAATCAGGAAGTTCCTCTATGCAAATCTTCTTTTCACTGCCGTCCTCCATAGAGACCACACAGCTAACCTCTTCGCCATACTTCAGGATCGTCACAATAGACGTCAGTGGTACTACGGAAGAAGGGAGTATTTCCTTACCGATCATACTGTTAATAAGCGTCGTCTTGCCCCTTTTAAATTGTCCTAAAATTACCAGATTAAAACAATTCGATATCAACTGTTCCTTGACCATAAGTAGCCTGTTATCCACGGCCCTCGTATCATCCTTTATCAAATCAACAGTATTTTCAATGGTGCCCAGTATTTCTGTTTTATGCCTTATAAATTCTTCCAACATAGTAGAATTCCTCCACATAATAAAAGCATCAAGTGTAACGTCCTTCGGATCTGACAAGTCAACGCCTCAGCGACTCCGCTGGCTCAATCGTCTTTGATTGAGCAGAAACATTTGATATAATTTCGTTTCACAGCACGAGTTCCGGTTATAACTAGGGCGGACTTCGTCGTGAGCGCTCAGTCGAACGATTAAGGCGTTGGTTTTTCCGCCGAATCCACCTTCACAAAACCCACCCCTCAATCCCTTCCTGGGAAGGGACTCAGCGGTGGGTTTTGATTTTTACACTCTTCTGCTTAAACCATCCAATTACACGACTCAAAATAACTACGGATATCAAGCATAAAGTCACCGTCACGCAAAACAACATGGTCTTTATTTAACTTATTATGGGAAATCCAGTACATCAAAAAGGCATCACACAAATCTGACTCCGTATATTCAACGCCCAACAAACCTGCATCCTGGAGATCCTTAATGCCAATGATCTTTTCCATAAATCCCTCCTATGAATTAGGACAGGGATTTATTTTACGCTGTATAACGGTATAACAAAAAACCCCTGTCGAGACCGTGTCTTCGACAGGGGTTCTTATAAATAAAAAACTCCTATCGAAGTATCTGGCTTCAATAGGAGTTATCAGCTATCACATAGCGTTGGGCGAACTCCATCGCCTGAATTTCAATTATGTACAAAAATATACTACGTGTTCAATTATTTGTCAAGCAGATTTGTGCAATTGATTTGTGGAAATTCTATTTCCGACGATCAAGGTGGTACATAACATTCAAAGACAGAAGAAGTGTGACAGCGTGCAGAACAATGTTATTAGTGCGTATCTCCCTTTTCCATATAATAGGATCTCCAATGAACTTTCCTTCTTGGACTAATTTCGCAACTTTTTACTGAGTAAAGAAGCATCTATCTTTCAGGATCAATGTAAAGTTTGCCATTAAGTATTTTAGGTAAGAATCAATGTTTCAACAAATATACAACATTTTTTAGTTGCAAATAAATTGGAAAAGTAGCATTATAGTTGACAATTCTATTTTTATTAGGAGAAACTTGCAATAAGCATCTAATAATCATTGAACAAATCACAAAATATCCTCAGAAAAATTTTAATACAATTCATAATTTTAAAAAAATATTTTTAAAGTAGGGTTTTAACGTAAATTCTTAATGACATTATGGGGAAACATTTACCAAATAGCCCATTGATTGAAGCAATATTTGAATTTAGATGGTTACTACATAAAGACACTTCGAAAAATATTGAATACGATGAAAATTATAATTTTTTAATTGGTTTATTTTATAATGGAATAAGAGATGTATTTCCAATTAGAGAAAATTTGCCTTCATCGCAAATGCCAGCAGAAATGATTCCTTACGTACCACAATTTCGGTTTAGTAAGAAGGAAAGGACTTGGCCATTGGTACAATTAGGCCCTGGGATATTAACAGTGAATGATACTGACTCTTATGCTTGGGATAATAATTTCGAAGATTTATGCTGTAAGGCAATTAAAAACATTTATAAATGTTATCCAGATACTAATAATTTGAAATTAAAGGGATTAACGTTACGTTACATAAATGCATTAAAAATAAATAATGTTAATATATTAGAATATATGCATAATTTACTTAAGTTAAAGATTAATTTTCCGCAGAGTCTTTTTGAAGGAACAGAAATACTTCCAATGCCTAATTCTTTAAGTACAGTATTTTCATTTCCAATATCAAAGCCTGAAGGAATGGTAATGTATAAATTTGCAAAAGGGAAAAAAGATAACAACGATGCTTTAATTTGGGAAATTTCAATAATTTCAAAAGACGAAGAAAAAATAGATTTACCCACAGACATTAGCATATGGCTCCCAGATGCTCATCATATAGCAGAAAAAAGTTTTTTTGCTTTTTCTGAAGGAGAACTTTATAGGAGTTTTGAAAATGTTTGAATACGATGATCTAGGAGAAAAGAACATTAGCGATTCTAGTAGCAAGCATCTCAAACCAGCTATTCATAGTATTAAGATTCCTCATAATAAGCGTCTAATGGCAGGAATATTTGCTTGTACTTTGTTTACAGCAAATATAACTATGGATGAAGTGTCAAAATTAGAAATAACAAAGGATATGACTTCTCCAAATATCACCATATTAGATGAACAAATTTACGATTATGATTTTGAAATATTTAAAACCGATACAGCATTACTTGAATTACCCAAAATACGTTCTCTAAAAGTGAAAATTGGAAAAATTACGCCTATGCAATTTTCTTCGCCAGAAGATGAAAACGGATTTATTTGATGGATCACGGATGTATCCCTGGTATGAAATTATTGAACAAAGTGATGATATTACTCAAGGGGATATTATAAAGGATTGCTATATTCCATTGCCGGGGAAATCATTTTATGAAGCAATTCTTGAAAACACAAGTGAGCCAAATGGGCCAATAGATGTTAGTACAGGAGACTTAATTGTTTTAACACAAGCATGTGATATTTTGAATGATAAAATTGATTCTATAGTTTTATGCCCCGTATGGCCACTTACAGTTTTAATGAAAAATAATCAATATTATAACTCGAAAGATGGGAGAGAAGGTTTACGACAGGGAAAAGAACCTGCCTACCATCTTCTTAATTCTTATCATTTAGATGGCAATGGTATTGATTTTCCTTATTCAGTAGTTGATTTTCATAGAATATACTCACTTCCTAAACAATATTTAAAAAGTATAGCAGAAAAAAATTCACCTAGAATTAGATTGTTACCTCCATATCGTGAACATCTATCACAAGCATTTGCACGGTATTTCATGCGGGTTGGATTGCCGATAGACATTCCTAAAGATGAAATAAGGAATGTCACTATTAGTTAATCACCATTGCGCTTTGGTATTTACAATAAGAAGGAACGTATCGATTTATTATCGTTTATTCTATTGTAGAATAGTGGTCTTGGAAGGACATCTTTGTAGAATTCAGTTTTTAACAAATTTGGTTTGGGAAAAGAAAACGCTTTTCAAGCAACCTTCCTCTCGATCTCCTCAAATTTTACGGCCACCTTCATGGATACGCCGGGCTCTTGCATGGTGATGCCATACATCACATCGGCAACGCTCATGGTGACCTTGTTGTGGGTAATAACGAGAAATTGTGTGTCTTTGGTAAATTCCTTCAGAATATGGGTAAACCTGTTGATATTGCTTTCGTCCAGGGCGGCATCTGCCTCATCCAGGATGCAGAATGGACTGGGCTTTGATTGGAATACTGCAAAAAGGAGCGCTACGGTGGTCATGACCTTTTCGCCACCGGAGAGGAGGGTAATTGAACGAAGTTCTTTACTGGGTGGCTGTGCCATAATCTCAATGCCCGCCTCCAGAATATCCACATTTTCCTCCAGGATTACATCGGCCTTGCCACCGCCAAACAGTTTCCGGAACATCACCTGAAAATTCTGGCGGATATCATTGAAGACTTTCTCAAATAATTCCCGGCTGGTATGGTTGATCTTTTTTATCAGGTTCTGCAAGGCATCCTGGGATTTTTCGAGGTCTTCCTTCTGGTTTACCAGGAATGTCTCGCGGATCTCCAGTTCGTCCTGTTCCTTGATGGCCTCCAGGTTCACATTCCCCAGTCTTCCGATCTTCCCCTGCAGTTCCTCAATTTCCCGGGAAACTGCCTCCCAGAAATCAATCTGAGGCTGGGTGGGATCAGTAGTTTCTGCCTGTGACGTAGTAAGTTCCAATTTGATTTCTTCGGTTGTAGCATCTAAGTTTGACAGGTCGAGTTGATATTCCTCGCGGACACGCTCTTCCAGATTAGATAAGCGAATTTGATATTCGTTTTCCTTGAGTTTTAGTCCTTGTAGTTGTTGTTCGAAATGTTTCTGCTCTGTCCGTTTTTCATCAAAGTGTTCCTTTAATTCTTTCGCTTTAAGATTGTGACTGTCCTGCTCGGCTTTGAGCGACGCCATTGACCCTTCCAATGCAATCCTTTTTGTGTCGAGTTCACTTACCAGAAGTTCCAGGTGTTTGATCTCTTCTTCTGCTTCCAGCTTTTTCTGCTGGCAGTTTTGCTGCTCCTGCACAATATGCTTAATTTGTTCCTGGGTCTCCCGCAACTCTGCATCGAGTTTATTCAAGGTTTTACTCAGTCCATCCTTCTTTTCCTGTCTTTGAGCAAGACCAACCTTTACTGCAGTTATTTCATCCTGAACACTCTTTTTCAGATGCTCTTTTTCTTCCACAAGCATGGAGGATTCTTCGACCTCCTGTTCCAATTGCTTGTGTTGCTGGTTGAGCTGCATTAACTCTTCTTGCAAACCTTTTTCACGTTCACAGGTATTTCCCACTTCCACATCGATCTCTTCCATCTCGTTCTCATTGATCTTTTTCTCTGCGGTAAGCTCATCCCGCTTCTGTTCATTCTGTGCAAGCTCATTGTCTTTGGAAATTTTCAGGATATTTACCTGCTCTATTCTCTTCGCCAGTTGAGCCGTCTCTGCTTCGAGTCCCGAGAGTTCATCGATATGGTATTGTTTATCCAGTTCCAATTTCTCAAGGGTTTGCTGTATTTGAACCAGTTCTTCTTCGATCTTCTTCAGTTCACTTTTACGGGATATGATCCCTACCTGTCCCTGCTTCTTACCGCCACTGAGTGTGCCTTCGGGTTCCAATAACTCGCCATCGAGTGTAACATACCGAATAGTACGATTATCATTGCTCATGGCAAGCGCGGTAGTAAGATCTTTTACAACAACGGTATTATTCAGGAAACCATCAACAACCTTGCAAACGTCTTCTGTGCTGTTGACAAGTTTCCGTGCGATGCCGACAACATCTGGTTTTTGCAGGATTTTCTCAGGAATGGAAGACTGACCGTCCGTTCTGTCCAATGGGAAAAAAATTGCGTGACCCTTTTGGCTCTTTTGTAAGAATGCAATGGCCTGAACGGCATCATCGGTGGTATCGGTAACTATACCCTGCACCCTTTCACCCAGGGCAGTTTCGATGGCCAATGCATACTGGAGATCGACTTTTAGCAGGTCGGCAATCATGCCCCGTATACCCTTTACTGCCGCAGGGTCCTTTCTGGACTCCTCTAAGATGGCCTTTGCACCAGACTCTACACCCTCCGCCCGCATTTCAAAATCCATAAGGACTTCATGTCGGGAGGTTTTACTGCTCTGTAATTGCTTTTGCTGATTGATTTGCTCATCCAAAGACCGTATCATACTTACCAGTTCTTGGATACGTCCCTTTGAGGCAGATATTTTCTGATCCAAACCATTGGATTCTTCCATGAGTGAATCTTTTTCTTTCGCGGTCTCCTGATATTTAGACATCAAGGTATCTATGAATGAAGTAATTTCCTCTTGCCTCTTTGAAAGACGCATTTTCCTGGTTTTCAGGGCATCTTTCTCTGTTGTAAGGCTACCAATCTCATTCTGGAGGCTGGACTCCTGTTGAAGGATAGAGATAACCTCAGACTTCTTTTCATCAATACCCTGGTACAGCAGATCGCACTCGAGATTGATCTGCTTCAGGGTAGTCTCTTTTATCCTCTGGATATCTGCAAACTTTACAATTTCTTGTTCTACCGTATTTAACTGTTCCTTCGTCTCTGTAATCTTGTTGTTTGTCTCATGTATCTTATTTTCCAGACCCTTTTGTTGCTCAGTATACTTTTCCCGGAGAATTTCTAGTTCTTTAATACGTTCGTGATCGTATTTTACTTTATCCTGATTTTTGGATATTTGCGCATCCAGATTTACCCTTTCGGTCTGCATCTGTGCCAATTGCTTCTCTAACTGCCCCATCATGCCATCAATTGCATTGATTTGCACTTCAAGTTCGTTAATTTCGGCGACTGCCCTTTTGCTTTGTTCTTCTGTCTGGTTAACCTGTTCTGAAACAGCCTCCTTTTTCCCTTTTAGCTCACGATAGTTTTTTAGCGAAAGTCCAATCTTTAATTTTTTCAATTGTTCCACATATTCCTGATACTTTCTCGCCTTGGATGCCTGGAGTTTTACCGAACGGAGTTGTTTTTGCAACTCCTCGATAATGTCACCAACCCGAAGCAGGTTCTGCTCCACATGTTCCAGCTTGCTCAAGGCAGCCTTCTTCCGTGATTTAAACTTGCTAATTCCAGCGGCCTCTTCAAATAAAAGCCGCCTCTCACGGGAATCAGCCTGCAGCATGGCTTCCACGTTGCCCTGCTCTATTACAGAATAGGCATTTGCGCCAAAACCCGTATCGAGAAAAAGCTCCCGAATGTCCTTTAATCTGCTTGCCTGTTTATTGATAAGATATTCCGATTCACCCGAAGTATATAAACGACGGGTTATGCAGACCTCGGTGTATTCAAGTGGCAGAAGCCCTTTGTTGTTTTGTACAGTCAGTGATACCTCAGCATAACCTAATGATGGGCGCTTATCCGTTCCGTTAAAGATCACGTCCGCCATTTCGTTGCCCCGTAATGATTTCACGCTTTGTTCGCCGAGTACCCATTTTATGGCATCAATGACATTGCTCTTTCCACACCCATTGGGCCCTACAACGACGGTTATTCCATCCTCAAAGACAATTTCAGTTTTTTCAGCAAAAGATTTGAATCCGAATAATTCTAATTTTTTCAGTTTCATGGTTCTAATTTCAAAATTACCGATGATGTACTAAATCACGAAAGGGGGTATTTCGTTAGAGCGAAACACCCCCTTTTCATTATACACACTGCATTTGGTCTCTTACATGAAATATACGGATCGCTTTATACAGTAACCATTAATATCCTCGATACCTAACACTCAGCATACAGAATTTAATTATAACTAAAATATCAATTAAGTAAACCTTTTGCCCGTAAAATTATCTTAAAAGTCTTTTAAGATGCTTTTCGGTTGATAAATACCATTCATTATTTCTTTGTTGTCTTTTTTGCTGTCTTCTTTGCTGTCTTCTTTGTTGCTACCTTTGCTGTCTTTCCAGAACTTCCACACTTCTTCATCGCCATATACAATCACCCCCTTTCTCTGGCTATAAACGAGACCAAACGGTATAATGAAGTTACCAATTCCTTTGTAAAACTTTTCCCTCTTCGCCGCGCACGCAGCAGTAACCGACATATTTGCCGGCGCTTGCTGCAAAACCCCTGAGTATTTCTGCAGGGTACGGTTCAATGTTTAACATCGATGTGTCCAGGCAATGATTCGGCCTGAAAGACTGGAGTGTATAGCGCCCGGCACCCTGAATGGTTCTGGCGATATCCTCAATGTCATCTCCAGCTAATTGTGATGGACATACGGTGGTGCGGAATTCATACTCAATACCGCTCTCCATAATAATCCGGATACTCTCTTTAATATCTTCAATAGTGCAAGGCACACCAGAAACCAGCTCATACTTTTCTTTCTGAAGAGGCGCCTTGATGTCCATGGCAACACAATCCAGAAGTCTTCTGTTAATTAAATCTTTTAGCACACCAGGATTTGTGCCGTTTGTATCCAGGCGAACCAGAATCCCGGTATCTTTTAATGACTTAAGGAATACGTCGAGATGTTTATGTGCGGTTGGCTCGCCACCCGTGACTACAACACCGTCCACCCAGCCAAGAGTTTGTCGTATCTTGTCAATAACGGCATCGACCGGGATGGATTCCAGTTCATTCGGTGTTTGAACCAGATGGGGGGCATGGCAATAAGGGCAACGGAGATTACAGGTTGGCAGGAAGATTATAGAGACAATCTTCCCTTCCCATTCGATAAGGCTATTTTCTATGAATCCCTTGATTGGTACAATCACGCTATAATCCAATTTTCCTTTCGCCCGTTCAGGGCTGATGATTGTGATGTTTTTCTCCTACAGGGACTTCACCCCTGGCTATATCCTTTCGTCCCTTTGGGACTCGTTGTTGTTTGATCTGTATTTTTTTATCCCGGAGTTATAATCCTTGTGTATTGTAATTAAAGTAGGATGGGTTAAGCGAAGCGAACCCATCCCAAACAGTTTAAACGGCTTAAACAGTTTAAACTGTTTGTTTGATGCGCTCCGCTTTGCCCTGCTGACTAAAAACTAAATTTTTGCTTTTTGGGAAATTTAACACTTTGTTGCACACGATTCTACAGATAACGGGTCCTTTTGGGGCAAGAAATCATTTACACTGTAATTACCCCTGTGCCTGTCTGCCAGTTCACCAATCTTGGACTTGTTCCAGTTATTAATGCGGCTAAAATACCCTACAATCCTTGAAATACCATACACATTCCTTGAACCACAGTGTCCGCAGATATCGGTAAGTCTCTGGGTAACCTTCTTGCAATCGTTGCAAATAGTAAATTCCGGGGAGATGGTAACCTGGGCGGCCTGCGTATTTTTAAAGGTCTTTTTGACCAGATTCATGATACTGGATGCCGGCGGCCTTTCTTCACCGACAAATGCATGGATAATGGCGCCCGATTCAATCATCGTATGGAACTTGCTCTGAAGGAAGATTCTCGTAATCATATCCACCGGGGCATCGGGACGCAGATGAACGCTATTGGTATAGTAGAATTCATCCCTTTCAGTGTTTCCCTTGACCATATCAGCAGCTTCGGGATAATTCCTTACATCAACCTTGGCAAGCCGCCTGCTGGCACTTTCTGCCGGTGATTCCTCCAGGGAAAATTTCAGCTTGTATTTCCTCCCTGCCTCCTTTACACGCATATACATGTGGGAAATGACCCTCAGTCCTTGCTTAATCATATCCTCACCTTCATGCAATTCCCTTCCGGTCATAAATTGGAGGCATTCATTCAATCCTAAGATACCCACAATATACGTTGATGTCTCCAGATCTACATAAGGGCGACCGTCCTTTGCCTTCTTGCCAATCTCCCAGAGAGGCATCTCCGGACTGGACATTAATTTTCCTACAAACGCCTTTTTCTGGAGATGCGCCTTTACGGCAATTTCTATGCCCCTGTCAATCTCTTTAAACAGCCCATCCCAATTGCCTCTCCCTGCCCGGTATGATGCCTGCGGAAGGTTGATCGTAATGTTTTGAAATCCGCAGAAACGCATACTTTCAGGATGTTTGATCATATAATTATCATCTATCGTGGTACGCAAACGACAGCAGGCCGACAGGGTAATCTCATCCCTGTCAAAGATGAAATAAGGAACTCCATTCTCGCTGGCAATCTGACAAGCATATTCCAGGATTTCGTATTGTTTAGGATCATTGAGGGTATCTTCGTTAATATGAAAATCACACTTCGGAAAGGCAAAGACGTGTCCATAGCAATCCCCTTCACGCCATACGTCCAGCATGGCTAAGGTAAATTGACGGGCTGTCTCCTCATAATCCCCATAGGTCTTCCCGGTTGGTTTTCCGCCGGGTCCGATAGCGGGAATATTTCTTAAATAGCGTGGAATACCAGTGTGGACATTAAAATCCAGAAACAAGGTCTGCCCGCCGCGAGAAAAAGCACTCTGGGAACAACTGAAGATAAGGTGTTGCGCCTCCTGTTTCATTTCTTTATAGCTCATCCCTTCCAGGTAAGGGGCATACATAATATTGACATATCCTACACCGAGGGCACCCGCATAATAGGCCTGCATGGAGGCCAGAAACGTATTTAAATGTCCCGTGAGGGTACGTGCATGCTTTGCAGGTGCTGATTCTGTATCCAGATTTTGGAGTGACAATCCATATTTTTTTAAATATTCAAGGGAGTGTGAAGAGCAATACACCCTTGTCGGATAACCCAGGTCGTGGATGTGTACCATGCCGCTCAAATGGGCATCTGCAACATCTCTCGAAAATACCTCCTGGAGGGCAAACTGCTTTAGCGTATTCTCGGCAATCGCAAGATTAATTGCCTCAGGATTATTTGTGGCAATATTGCTGTTTTCCTTATTCTTTGACAGGATCAGCTCTTCGAGGTCGTACTTCGGCATACCAATCACGACCTGCTTTTCAAGCTTTTTGCTGTACCCTCTTTCAAAGAGTTCGTTGTCTACCAGTTCGCGTATTAGTGTCGTAGAAATACGGTTTAATCCGGATGAAAAAACCCGCTGCTCCACAATACCGGCAATTTCAGAGGCGGCCTCTTCAGAAAGATCGGCTTCCTTTTCCAAGGCATCCGCAATCTTTCTCTTATCCCATGGAAATGTTTCGTCCTTTGTCTCGGTATTTACCATAAGGGAGACGTCGGTTGTATCAGCACGTTTCTTTGTGTGCTTCCGGACACGAAGGGATTCCCGAATCCTTGCTCTTTTATCACGATAGAGTATGTAAGCCTTGGCCGTTTTGGCATGTCCTGTCTCAATAAGTACCTTTTCTACGATGTCCTGTATGTCCTCGATACCAGGCGTCTGTCCGACATATTTTTTTTCCAGAAACATGGTAACAACAACCGCCAGTTCATCTGCCAGGGCGCGATCCTCGCCCCCTACCGCCTGTGCCGCCTTAAAGATAGCATCTGCGATCTTTTTCTCGTTAAAAGGCACTAATCTTCCATCGCGTTTTACTACACACTCTAATGTTGTTGCTGTGTTCATTTTCCCTTCCCCTGCGGTCTAATGTTGAAGAGATATACTGCGGGAGTCATTACTCCCATCCTTTTTTTTCTTCTTTTCACCCGTCATTAACGGCTTCAGTTCATCAATAAATTCGGAGATATCCTTGAATTCTCTATACACTGATGCGAATCGTACATAAGCCACTGCATCAAGAATCTTCAATTTTTGCATCACCAACGACCCGATGAAATTCGTAGTCACTTCCCGATCGAATTTGTCGTAAATTTCCCGCTCAATTTCATTTACAATATTCTCCAACGTATCAGTCGAAACCGGCCTTTTTTCACACGCCCTCTCCAGCCCTTTCAATATTTTTTTGCGATCAAACGCTTCACGCGTCCCGTCTTTCTTGACTACACGCAAAGGACTCTCTTCAATCCGCTCATATGTCGTATATCGGCGACCGCAACTCAAGCACTCCCGCCTGCGCTTAATGCTCAAACCGTCAACCGATGTGCGGGAGTTAATAACCTTGTCATTGTCTACTTTGCAAAACAGACATTGCATAAAATTTCAGTGGGAAACGCCTGTTAAATGAAACAATTTTTGAGATCGCGTGTTTATCTGAGAATATCTATATATGACAGGTTCAAATATATATCATACAACATATAGGCTGTCAAGGGGATTTTTGAAAAAAGGGGAAAAACCCCTTAAAATTCAACAGTTTTTGATGAATATGGCGATACCCGGATATCTTCATCAAGATACAATCGAAACGTGAGACACGGTTGTTAGCCGTTACATTTATTATTATAGCGAATTTTTAAGACTATTCTTTGTTGAGATTATCCAGCTTTATAATTTCCACTTTAATATTCGCCATGGAAAGCATCTCTTTGGCGAGGGCATCGGGATAATCGGTGAGGGTGACAATGCGTTTGATGCCTGCATTGACCAGCATTTTGGCGCACAGGGAGCAGGGGTACGTAGTGCTGTATAATGTTGCCCCGGAAATTTTTATGCCATAGTATGCCGCCTGGAGCAGGGCATTCATCTCGGCATGGAGACCACGGCAGAGTTCATGTCGTTCCCCAGGAGGTACCTTGAGCTGTTCCCGTAAACAGCCAATCTCTAAACAGTGTTGAAGTCCACTCGGTGCGCCGTTATAACCCGTCGTCAGAATGTGTTTATCCATTACCAGAAGTGCCCCCACCTGTCTTCGCAAGCATGTGGAGCGCTGTGCTACCTCCCGGGTGATCCGCAAAAAATATTCATCCCACGAGGGTCTTTTGGACATCTTATTTCCCAATACAAAATCCAGAGAATATGTTATCCAAAATATCTTCTGTGGTAGCCTTTCCCACAATCTCGCCAAGGGTATCTATTGCCGTACGCAGGTCCAATGCTACGAATTCGTAACTTTCATTATTTCTTGCTGACTCCATGGCTTGTTGTACTGATTGAAGGCAGCGCTGGAGTGCCTCTCTTTGGCGCGCGTTCAGCATAGGGGGAGCAACAGATGAGTTTATCCTGCCTCCCATGACAGTCTCTAACAGTAGTTCTTTGAGTCTCTCCAAACCTTCACCAGTCAGTGTGGAAGTATGTACTATGGGATATTCTTTAAACTCTTCCGGCAATTCGTAATAAGGAATTTTTTGGGGGAGATCACATTTGTTGATTATAATAATTACGTTGTTTGTCAAATCATCTGATTTCATTTCCAGGAATTGCCCGCTCAAATTGGTGCTGCCATCAAAAACAAGCAACAATATCTGTGCCCTCTTTAACAGGGATTGAGCCTTTTCCATCGCTCTTGATATAATCGTGCCTTTTGTGTCATCTACTCCTGCCGTATCCGCCAATTTATAACGAATCCCGCCTATTTCTAAAATATCGGTGACTACGTCCCGCGTCGTTCCTGGTACATCACTGACAAGAGCCCTTCTTTTTCCCAGGAGGGCATTAATCAGACTCGATTTTCCCACATTGGGCTTACCATACAAAACGGTATCAATCCCTTCCGTGAGAACCTTGGTGGTCTCCGGCTGGTTTAAAAAATGAGAAATGTTTGTTGTGATTGCCTCCAAACGGTTCATAATTTCTGTCGCTGGTATCAGTTCAATATCCTGGTCTGAAAAATCAATAGCTGCCTCTATATGTGCGCAAAGGGAAATCGCATCGTCTTGGATACGCCTGATCTCCCGTGAAACGTCTCCGGTCAAGTGTGCAATTGCTGCCTTCAATTCGAGGTCTGTTTGTGCGCGGATGATGCGCATGGTAGCCTCGGCCTGTGTAAGGTCTATCCGGCCGTGCAAAAAAGCTCGTTTTGTAAATTCGCCCGGTTGTGAAAGCCGGATACTCCTTTTTGTTTGAATTCCCCTTGATAAAAGAGCGTCCAGAAGCATATCCAGGAGGGGTGGAGAACCAATGGTATGGATTTCCACCACGTCTTCCTTTGTATACGAATAGGGTTTTCTCATAACATACAAAACGACAGGAATAGTGATATATTCCCCAGGGATAGAAAGGTGTCCCTGCACAGAGGAATAGGAAGGAGTAATCTCTAAGTCAATATGAGAGGCCGAAACGAAAAAATCTTTGATACAATGAATGGCTTCCTGTCCACTGATCTTGATGATTGCGTGCAGCGACCTCCCCGACGGCGTGGAAACAGCAACGATCGTATCCTGGATTTCGGAGCACATAACAAGGGATTGTTTATTTTATCTTCTTGATTGTTTTCCGGATTACTATGCCTTCAATAATGCTAAATATAGTACTCGTTGTCCAGTATACCGTAAGTCCCGAAGGCATGTGATATAATATGAAGGCAAACATGATCGGCATAAATGACATCATCTTTTGCTGAGCCTGTGCCTGTGGATCTACAGCAGGGGCTTTTGGTGTAACCTTCATCTGGGCAAAGGAAGCGCCTGTCATGATTAACGGTAGTATATTGAGGGCATTCCCGAGAAAAGGTATACTAAAGGGAAGTAACAACAAGGTATCTGGTCTGGAAAGGTCGCTAATCCAAAACATGAAGGGGGCCTGCCTCATTTCAAAAGAAAGCTGTAAGGTACGGAAGAGTGCAAAAAAAACCGGGAGTTGCAATATCATAGGCAAGCAGCCACTCATGGGGTTGACTCCATATTTTTTAAACAACAACATCTGTTCTCTCCCCATCCTTTGCTTGTCATGTTTATACTTTTCCTTGAGTTGGTTTATCATTGGTTGCAGTTGCTGCATTCTGAACATAGAGACCTGGCTTTTTCTTGTAAGCGGGAAAAGGATGGCCTTAATAATGATGGTTAATATAATGATAGAGATACCATAGTTTGGAATTACACGATGGACGGCGTTCAGGAAAGTCAAAAGTACTTTGCTTATTGCGGTAAACCAACCATAGCTGAGAAGGATATCTAATGTTTCGTATTGTTCCAGTACCTGTTCTTTTTTGGGCCCCACAAAATAAATGTAACTATGTTTAACAGCTTCATGGGGTAGTATGCGAAACTTGTTCGTTTGTAAAGTAACCATAAAGTCGCCATGTTCTGCCTTCTCATTGGTAATCATTCCCTGGGCATCAAATGCCTGTGCATGAATAAATGCAACTAAATCGTCTGATGTGGGTTTCAAGATCGTTGAGAAATACTTATTCATTGACCCGGCCCAAACAATGCCTACTGATTCATTCTTAGAAGGCAATTCCTTGGGTGCCATACGTATGAGTTTAGTCCTTTTATTTCCCAAATCTACGCCTGCTACGGCTGCCATGTCAGCCGAAGGCTCACCTTCATGGGTAATCATGGAGGATGCAATAATACTGTATGATGTTGAAACTTCAGTATCAGTGTTATTTTCTAAGGTAATGTCCACGTTTGCATGGTATTTATCCGGTAATAAGCTGATCGTTTTGATAAGATTTACTCCCTCCTCCAATGCGGTAGTAAACACAACCTTGTTCCCGCTTTGTTCGGAGACAGTATATCGCTGCCTCTGGAGGTTCGTTTTTTGAAGGGTACTTTCTATAGCAAGGGGATGATATTCTGTATTCGCATCCTTTAATAAATCCAGGATATTTTTAGTCTCTGCATCTTTAAATTGCTTCAGCTTAACGGATTTGAGTGCCGCCCCTTCATTTGTCCACACCATTCTTACTAGTGCGTTTTCAAGAACGACTACTTGTGGTGGAATGTCCGTTTGAGGTTTAGCAGGTTGCGTTGGCAAAGGCTTGGGGACTTCTGCAATCTTTATCTCACGTGGTTTTTCCGAAATAGCCTCTTCTGTTGTTTCCTCTACGACCACAGCCTTTTTCGGTGAGAACAGGGGTAATATAAAGGGATAATACAACAGCATAATTATCCCGCAAACAATCATAGCAATAAGTGCCTTTTTATCCATTAATCTTTTTTTGGTTCCTCCGGTATTTCTGCCTCTTCAATAAGCATAATTGGAATATCGTCTCTTATCGGATATCGCCGTCCGCACTTTGTGCATACAATACTTTCACCTTCCAGCCTGACATCTGTCTTGCAAAACGGGCAGGCGAGAATGTCCAGCAATTCCTTGTTAATCATATGCATGCTACCTTTACTATTTGATAACCGTTGATTGTCTGACAGCCGTTGGCCACAGTTTGGTATCCAGGAACCGCATTATATTATGGCATCCGAACTGAACGCCCACGAAAAATTATTACAAGCTCAAGATGCTAACAAACTAGCCCAACAATTTCAAATCAAAAGTACGATTCATTGTAATTTGTGTTTAACAAGGTGCCGTTTGAGAATATAAGGATATCTGGATGTCTGCATAATTTACGGGTTGCTCGATCTTTATCCGGTTAAGACGTACTAGTTCCAATAGCGCCAGGAAAAAACCAATAATCCGTCTCCTTTCGTTTATTCCCCTGAAAAGATTTGTAAAAGAGAGAGAGGTGTTAAGATGTACCCTTTCTAAGACCTCGTTCATGTATTCCTGTATTGGCGTATCATCGTAGGTTACTTTGGTGGACACATCAAACAATGTCTGTTTCATGATTTGGGAAAACCGTAGCAAAAGATCCCATGCACTTATACCGTCCAGCGGTAATTCCGCATCTTTCTTGTCTGTTGTTTCTGCGGGAAACCCCGTGTGTATCCGCGTACACTTTTTTTCCCACTCAGCAGCCCTTGCAGATAAAATAAAGGTACTTTCTTTATATCGTTTATATTCCAGCAATTGTTTCACCAGAGATGCCCGCGGGTCTTCTATCTCTTCTTCGTCATCTTTTATCTCCGAGCGGGGAAGGAGCATGTATGACTTAATATACATAAGGGTAGCCGCCATCACCAGAAAATCCCCCACGATGTTCATGTCCAGGGCTTGTAGCGCTTCTATATATTGCAGGTACTGATCGGTAATCCGTGCAATGGGAATGTCATAAACATTAACCTCTTCCCTTCGGATCAAATAAAGAAGCAAATCAAGGGGACCGTTATAAATGTCCAGATCTACTTTATATTCGCTTGTCATTTCTTTTGCACTGCAAAAAGATGGAAAAAGTAATTTCCGGTTAAATTATAAACCCGTAAATAATCTGAGAAAGTATTGTATGGGTGGACCGAGTATTACCCCTAAAACCGAGATACCTCCATAATTTCCCAGAATGATTAGTCCCAACAGGATAAACGGGCCGTAACGCTCGATCTCTTTGTATTTTTGTGCCATCGGATAGGGCAACAGACCTTCCAGAATGTGGGAGCCGTCCAAAGGGAATAAAGGTATCATATTGAAAAACGCCAGCGAGAGATTGATGATGATCCCCGATATCAACAGATTAAAGAAGAGGGCGGATACATTCACCGGGATGAACGGCATATTCCGCAATAGTTGAAAGATTACGCCAAAGAGAAATGCAGAAACAAAATTAGCGGCAGGTCCTGCAAAGGATACAATCATATTGTCCCGGCGGGGATTTCGAAAGTTGTAAGGATTTACCGGGACAGGTTTACCCCACCCAAAATGGGCAAAGACAAAACATATGGCCCCAAGAATATCGATGTGCGCCAGTGGATTTAATGTCAGACGGCCCTGCAGCCTTGCCGTGGGGTCGCCAAACTTATTAGCCGTCCAGCCATGGAAATACTCATGAATGGTTAATGCATACAGTATCGCTGGAATTGTTATGAGTAAATTGTTTAGATTCATAGATATACAGGTTCTCCGGTTTTATGCCATGAGCATATTAACACAACCGAAATAAGTTGTCAAGTTTAGAGCACTTAATTATTCTTCCGCCCTCAACGATACTGTTCTTTTCTCTTGAATGTTCAAGAATTGACCACTATAATAAATCAGATAATGCATCAAAATTCATCGATTCGGTTTCAACGATACGTGTTTGTGGAATACAAAATAACCTGATGAAAGAAGGCCCTTTATCCGATATTGACTTTGCAAGAGAAGTACTATTCCTCGAATCGGAAGCAATAAAAAATCTGATCAATCGTCTGGACCATAATTTTCAAGAGGCGGTTGATTTAGTCTTTCACTGTGAAGGCCGGGTGGTAGTTACCGGCATTGGGAAGGCAGGAATTATTGGCCAAAAGATTTCTGCGACGCTGGCCAGTACGGGAACTCCTTCATACTGGATACATTCGTCAGAGGCAAGGCATGGTGACCTTGGGCGCATTGTTACAAACGACATCGTTTTGGCGCTTTCTAATAGCGGCGAAACAGAGGTTGTTACGCTCTTGCCCTGGGTGAAACAGATTGGGGCAAAGGTGATTGCTATGACGGGAAACAATAAGTCTTCTTTAGCCCAGCACAGTGACGTTGTTCTTGACATCGGGAAGATTGAGGAACCATGCCCTTTAGGCCTTGCCCCATCGGCAAGTTCAACTGCAATGCTCGCTCTCGGTGATGCATTGGCCCTTACGATTTTTAAAAAGCGAAACCTCGGAAAAGAAGATTATGCATTTTATCATCCGGGCGGGGAGCTTGGCAGGAAATTGCTTACCGTAGAAATGGTCATGCGCAAGGATGAAGAGAACCCCGTGGCCGACGAGGACATGCCTTTGTTGGATGTTCTTGCAATTATGACGGAAACAGCAGGTAAGCCAGGTGCTGTGAGTGTTGTTGATAAGCAAAAAAAACTCGTAGGATTTTTTACTGATGGTGACCTGCGAAGACATTTAAAAGACGGTATATCATTTTTGCATTGCAGTGTGAAGGAGGTTATGACCCGGTCGCCCAAAGTTATTCATGCCAGTTGCTTGGCTGCCGAGGCATACAAGATAC